>NZ_QCZG01000049.1 GCF_003097615.1 Pueribacillus theae | reverse complement strand
TTACTCACAGGAAAGAGAAAAACGGGATGGAAAATTTTACCATATGTGGATAATTATAAATTCCCTACAAAACAGCAAAGTTTCAAAATTTACTCCTCAGAGCTGATCTAACACCCAAAGTGTTCCCCTTCCATCAGCCACTACACTTTGGACACTGATGAAGGAGATTGTGAGATTCTCCGGGTTAACTAAATTGGTTTCTAAACTGGGGTAAGGCAATAACTTACCCTCAACGATTTCCGCCACCGTAAATTTAACGTCGTCTCCCCATTTCGGAAAGCAAATGAAAATACGACCGGTTTCAGACACACTAACCCCTGTAGGCATAGCCCCATAAAACCTATAAACGAGTTCTAAATGTCCAAAATATTTTTCAATAGGAAGCACAGATTTCATGATATCCTCCTCAACAACTTCGAACGGTATATCACCTATATTATGTTTAAAGTTTTTTCAAGTTCCTGGTTCTTAATGAGTTTTTTCTGTTATAATCGCCCATTTGATTTAAAGATTCATAACATTCTTTAATCCCTTCCTGTGCTTCTTCTGACTCGGGGAGAGATGGCGAAATGTAGCAAGATCTCGATAAACCGTAAAGGCTCGCCAAACTCCTTCGCTTTTGACATCTTATTTACTTTCGAAAATGGTAGCTATATTGTAAATGGCGGGATATATCGGCCATCTATATCAGTGAACTGATATTCTTTGGCCAGATCACCGACTCTGAGCACCTGTCCGCTCTTCTCAATAACATCGGGATCGCTTGCCAATGCTTTTATTGCACGTCCTACGTAATAAGGGGTTTCAGTTCTCGTTAATTCTTCGGATTCATGCCACTGATCTTCCTTCATGTTATGGTGCATTAAAACAAGTTCCGTTCTCATAAATCCCGGGGAAACGGCAATGACGGCAATATTGTCCTTTTTTAACTCGACAGATAAGCCATACGCCATACGAACCAATGTGTTTTTGGCCAAATCATAGTAAAACTGTCCGGTGTACTTCCATTCGTCCCAAAAGGTTGTGTGAACGATCAGGCCTTGTTGATTGTTACGAAGTAATGGAATGGCAAAATGGTTCGTCGCCAGCTGCGCACGCACACCAGCAGTGAACATGGTATCCCAATGTTTTAACGGCAATTCCCAAAACGGCTTGGCATCAACACCAAGATCATGCGCCCCCCACACATTATTGACAAGAATATCTAGCCTTCCTTGCTCCTTATAAATACGGTCAATGACGGATTCAGTCTCTGAATCGTTCGTGTGGTCACAACGAACCGCTATTCCTTGACCACCGGAAGCATCAATTTGTGATGCGGTTTCATCAATGGTTCCCGGCCAATTATTTGTTGCTCTTCCTTTAACACTTCGACCCGTGACATAAACGGTTGCTCCGGCTTTTCCCAATTCGATGGCAATACCGCGCCCCGATCCCCTGCTTGCTCCGGTTACAAGAGCAACCTTTCCTTTCAATTGTTTCATGACTCCCATTCCTTCCATATGTAAGATGCATTCATCATAAACGAGCATTCTTGACATCCTCTGTCATATTTTATTAAATGAATATAAATAAACAATAAAAAGGTGAGCGCTATGAGAGGGGATCGGTTAGTATCAATTCTTTTGCTATTGCAGACACATGGACGAATGACGGCAAAGGAACTGGCTGAAAAGTTAGAGGTTTCCGAGCGGACTATTTATCGGGATATGGATGCCTTAAGCGGTGCCGGTATACCAGTTTTTGCCGATCGGGGAAAAAATGGAGGCTGGTCTTTACTTGAAGGCTATCGTACAACTTTAACGGGGTTAAAAGAAGCTGAAATCCGCGCCTTATTTGTACCGTCTTCCGAACAATTGATTGATGACCTGGGCTTGACCCATAGTTCAGAAGAAGCAAGAAATAAACTAATCGCTTCACTGCCTTCAATTTACCGGGAAAATGCGAAAGACATGTGGAACCGCATTCATATCGATACGAGTACATGGCGCGGACGAAAAGAAAAAATCGCATCCTTCGAAGTTCTGAAAGATGCCATATGGAAAAAAAATAAACTGAAAATCAACTATCAACGGGCAGACGGAAACATGCTGAACCGTATTGTTAATCCACTTGGACTAGTAGCCAAGGGAAGCCGCTGGTATTTTATTGCTTCAAAAGATAACGGTGATATCCGAAATTACAGGGCATCGCGTATTCAATCTGCTGTGGCGATGGATGACACTTTTGAAAGGCCAGAAAACTTTAATCTGGCTCAACATTGGAAATCCTCAACAGAGGCCTTTTTAGAGAACCTGCCGAAATGTGAAGTGTGTGTAGAAGTTGCCCCGTCTATTTTACCGAGACTTACATTCACCGGCCGATTTGTTCAAATAGTTGAAATTGGAACGAAAGGTCAAGGTGATTGGATACCTGTTAAACTCTCTTTTGACACAGAAGAGGAAGCCTTAGGCTATATATTGGGATTTGCCGATCAAATAAGGGTGGTAAAACCCGAAGAATTACATGATAAAATTGTTAAAATGGCTAAATCCGTGGTGGCCTCTTATAAACAGAAAATGTGACAACCGTTCTTGACTTGGATCCCCCGGCCTTTACGCTGCTATGGTCTATGAATCATTTTTTAGGATTAATCACATTAAGTGCTCATACCCTATTGGGCTTTTTTTATTTTTACACGCAAAAAGTTTTCTTTTTATTGAAAAAACTTTAGTATAGTTGTAGGTACCTTAACGAAGGATGGAAGGAAGAGTTACTTCATGACAGATGATAAAAAAACGCCGATATGGACAAAAAACTTTATCGGAAGTGCAATCACGAACTTTTTTATCTTTTTAAATTACTTCACATTGCTTACAATTATGCCAGTTTATGTCGTTGAAAACTTGCAACGCTCAAAAACAGATGCAGGGCTTGTCGTTACCCTCTTTCTGCTGGCTGCCATTCTCACCCGCCCTCTTTCTGGCAGAATCATAGATAAATACGGGAAGAAAAGAGTGCTTATCGTTTGCATGGTCTTCTTTTTCTTCTCTACAATTCTTTATATTTGGGTAACAAACTTTTATTTATTGCTTATCTTGCGGTTTGTGCATGGGGTTTGGTTCAGCATCGGGACAACAGCTATAGGTGCAATTGCAGCCGATCTCGTACCACCAGCAAGGCGTGGGGAAGGACTAGGTTATTTTGCCATGTCGAATAACATAGCCGTCGTCGCGGGTCCGCTTATTGCTTTAACGCTATTGCAGTATACGACGTTTACATGGCTGTTTATTGTATTCTCCGTGCTAATGTTCGGAGGAGTACTTTACTCTTTCATTATCGAAGTTCCAAATGTAGGAAGTACACAAACGGAAAAGCGAAAGCTTTCATTTGACGATCTATTCGAACGTAAAGTCATCACTATTTCCTTTGTCGCTAGTCTCGTCGCACTTACATATTCAAGTGTCGTTTCGTTTATTTCGATCTATGCTCAACAAAAAAATCTATTAGTTGCAGCGAGTTACTTTTTTCTTGTTTACGCGGCTGCTATGCTTATTTCAAGACCGTTTGTCGGACGAATTTTTGATAGAAAAGGACCGAGTTATGTCATTTACCCTTCGTTTATCCTTTTCACGATAGGCTTAATCACATTAAGCTTAACTAACTCTTCCTTTAGCTTCCTTTTCTCTGGAGTGCTTATCGGTTTAGGCTTCGGCTCGCTCGTACCTTCTATAACAGCTCTTGCCATTCAGACTGCAGCGAAAGAGCGAAGCGCCCATGCTACAGCAACTTTATTTACTTTTTTTGACGGGGGTATTGCTCTCGGATCTTTGCTATTTGGGGTCGTAGCTACATTATTCGGATATGAAAAACTATATTTCCTTGCTTCTTTATTCCCCTTGTTCGCTTTAGTTTTATATAGGTGGATGCAAAATGTTAAGCCAAAAACAAATGTAGATCCAGTGACAGATTTAAAAGGAAAATAACCCATTAATAAAAACTGTAAAACAAAAGGAATTACAAGTGAATTAAGGGAGATTAATAATGAATATTAGGAAACTAAACATAGATGAAGAACATCCAATGGAATTGTTGTTATTGGCTGATCCTTCAAAAGATATGGTTGAGGAATATGTCAACAGGGGTGACTGTTTCGTAGCCGAAAGTGAACAGCAAATCGTTGGAGTTTATGTATTACTTCCCACAAGACCTGAGACAGTGGAGTTGGTGAATGTTGCAGTCTTGAAGAAGCAACGTGGCATAGGTATAGGGAAACAGTTAGTAATGGATGCAATACGTGTAGCCAAGACAAAAGGCTTTAAATCAATTGAAATTGGTACTGGAAACTCAAGTATAGGGCAATTAGCTCTATATCAAAAATGTGGTTTTAGAATAATTGGTGTTGATTTGGACTTTTTTATAAAGCATTATCCAGAAGAAATTTTTGAGAACGGTATACAGTGTAGAGATATGATTCGCTTATCTCAAGATTTGTAGGCTGAACAAGAGTGAACTGTCTCATTAAGGGGGCGATCCTTTACTAAAGAGGTTTCCCCTTGAAACAGACTCTATCTAGTAAGGAAGTCCCACCAGAAGGTACAATCATTAACTTTGTAAAATTGAATTCTGTTCTATTTATTTTTTGATTTTTGAAAGCGAAGTAATAAATAAATGAAAACAATGGTAATAAGTCCTCCTGCTTAAATGCCAAGAAAATTATGAGGTTGCTCCCCATCTAATAACACTTAGCCACTTTTCCACCCCATTAAAAACTCTTCCTCGGCAGTCTGTTCATCTAATATTTCTTCTTTTATTACAAAGCCATTTTTCAAATAAAAATTAACGGCTTTGTTATTTTTCTTGTACACTTTTAATTGTATATTCCCCCTTCGTCCTTTTATAAAGTCTAACAATTTCTGTCCGTATCCTTTACCTTGATGTTTAACATCAATAAACAGTGCAGCCAAATAATCATCTACCATTGAAATGAAGCCCACAACTTCCTTTTCATTGCTTATAACATAGGTTTCAGACATCGGAAGATACTTTTCATTCATTTCCGTTCGCTGTGATTTCCAATAATCCTTATCAATAAAGTCATGTGCTATTAAGGAACCTTCGTACCATATTTCTATCAATTTCTTAATTTCCGTTTTTTTATTTACTCTAATGTTCACATTATCACCCTCTTAAATTATGGACGAACTCAATCGAGCCATTAGTTCAATTACAAAATCAATAAATTATTTAAATTAATTTCTTAGCATAATCTTTTCCCATCAGTTGGCAATCCACAACGTAGTCTTAATCTCTCTGCTTAGTCGATGCTATCGTATGGCGGATATAATCAGTCTCGACTCTAGGTAGTCGCTATTAGGAACTCCTCACCTCTTGGAAGCCAAAGACCATCGGTTCGCCCCTTAAAATAGCGTTTGTTAAGATCGGCCGAGGATACGTGCCGGACTTCTCGAAAACCGGCCTCGCTGGCCATCTCCAGCATCTCCTGCGGCATGAAGAAGCTGATGAAAGGCGTGCCGCTTGAACGTGCCCCCTTCTCCGCCGCATCAACCTCAGAACGCTCCTCGGGTTCCGTTAGCTCAAGCGGCAACAAAAATGTCATGGCCAGCGTGGAACCGGGGGCGAGCCTAGCAACCTGACGCAGCGTGGCAGTAATCGCATCCTTGGTGAGATATTGCGTGACGCCAGTCGAAGCCACCACAGCTGGCCGGCTCGTGTCGAAACCGGCGCCTTTCAGTTGCTCCCACCAAGACCAGCCTGCCTCGAAGTCGACCGGAACGAGGTGTAGCCACTCGGGAATGCCAAAGCCAAGATCGATTAGGCGTTGCCTCTTCCAGGCCTGTGTGCCAGGCTGGTCGACCTCGAAGACCTGTATCCGGGAGGCGATCTCTGGCCGGCGCTGAGCAAAGGTGTCGAGACCTGCGCCGAGGATGACATACTGGGTGACGTCGTGCCCAACCTGTTCGGTGACCAGATCCTCAATAAAGCGAGCACGGGCTACGATGGATGCTCGGAAACCACGGGTGCCCTCTGGGTCCATGTCCGGGCGTTGGCGCCATCCGTCAACCGGGTCAGCCAGTCGTAAGCCGACTTCATCTTTAAGCACATGCGGTGGTGAATCGATCTGTACGTGCAAAGCTCGCCACAACGCGACCCGTACCGCCGTATGGTCAGGTTCTTTATTTTGCTTATCATGCATAATGTTCCCTCTCCTTCGAATATTTCCATCCTAAGATTTCGATACTAAATGGTCTGACTTCAATTTTACAATGTTGCCGCACATAGTTAAGTTTCCAATGTAATTTGATACTACCTGCATGTCCATTATATATGGCAACCTTGGCAAAGTCAGTTGGCATAAAGATTATTTTCACCAATAAATTATCTCTTACTCTTTCAGTTCGCGCCAAAAAAACACATCTTTTACTCCTCAATATGTTATTTTGACCATAAAAATCCCCTTTAGACAAAGTACATCCAAAAGAAAAAGAAGCTTCACAACTTTTTTATAAACGCCGTTACTTTCGACCTTTCGCCGGCATATCCCTAATTTTATATCAAAAAAACATGTTTACATATTATAAATTTTTGATATAATAAAAACGAACAAACAGATAAAGGAGGCAATACACCATGTTTAAAAGTGGCAATGTGACTGTCATAGTAGCGGATTTAAAAAGGGCAGTTCAGTTTTACGTCGAAACTCTTGGATTAAAGCTACAACACCCAATGGACGGGCATTTTGTACAGATCGAAGCACCGGGATTGACGATTGGACTCCTGCATCTTGCCGGAGAACAAGATTCTCAACCGGAAAAATCAGGCAGTATGTCGATAGGATTTGAGGTACAGGACTTAGAGTCTGCCATCGAGACGTTGAAATCCCGCGGTGTTGAATTCCATGATTCTGTTGAAGGAAAAGCGGCCCAGGTCGTACACTTCAATGATCCTGACGGTAATACCCTTTACTTAGTTTCTAATCGTTAAGCCAAGGGGAGAAAAAGAGACAATGAAAAGAGGCGTCTTTCCGCATGACCCCGAAAATCAATGTCGTCGCCGGACTGCTGGCGGCGATGTTTATCGGCGCGTTGGACGTGACCGTCTTCGCAAAGGCGTGTTCGTAATCGGCATCGGTTTGTTCGTGCTCAATTCCATATTGTACGGGAAACGAATACGGCTGGAAAAAATCCCGACGACCGCGGCTTTTCTGTTTACGGCCAACCGTATGTTATACTGTTGTTAACTTAAAAACAGTTAAACTTATAAGGGAGGCCTTTCGTTTGAACGAATTGTTCATACTTGGCGAATTGATGAATAACCCAATGCACGGCTATTTGCTGCATCAGATTTTGAACGGAATTGTTGGACCTACGCGAAAAATCAGCTGGGGGGCGCTTTATCCGCTCATTCACGGCATGCTTGCAGATGGCCTGATTGAGCAGGTCCCCGATGAACAACCGGAAGGCGCCAGACGGGGGAAAGGAAAAAAGAAAAAGATTTATAAACTCACAGATGAAGGCAGAATGCGTTTTTTTCGGTTGATGGAGGAACCGATTCCATATTCACCGGATTACGAGCTGCATTTTTACACGAAGCTGAAAAATTTTGATCTGATCAGTAAGGATTTGCAGTTTTTAATTTTACACCAATACAAGGATTACCTGCGGTACGAAATCCGCCATGAGGAAGAACGGTTGGAGTATGCGAGCAAGGATGAACGGATTCCCAAGGGGGAACAGCAGTATATTCTTATCTTTTTCCAGCATCGGTTAGAAAAGCTCCGTTTTGACGAAGAATGGGTGTTACAGTTAATCAATAGCCATCAAGAGAATGGAAAAGGGCTTGAACGGGAGTGAAACCGGAAAGCTTAACGCGCCGGTTAGCCCTTTTACACTTAGCGGATTTTGTCACAACCGGTCGCTGGAGACAATGGCCGGTTGTGAATCCTATGCTATAAGAGATTGATAAAAATAAAGGGTATTCGAATTATCGTGTGGAAGAAGGTTAAGCCTGTTATCAAGACCTAAATTAAAAAAAGCTCAATAAGTAACTAAGTAACATTAAGGGGTAGCGTCTGAATCACATATTCACATATTAAAAAAGTCCAATTTCTCAATTTTTAGTGCTGAGAAATTGGACTTTTATCGTTACTCCTGAAAAGCGCCCTTTAGTTGGACAAGCTTACCTGGTTAACTGGATTTTCTTGCTTATACATTTGTTGAAAAATAAAAATGATCCATTTCCATCGCCACAGGCTGTCTCAGAAAAATAGTTCTTTACTTTTTACGTTCGTCTAGCAATTGCATACAAAATTTGCGGTAAAAAAGTTATTTACTTTTGCCCAACAATCGCGATCAATCTTTTTTTCGAGGTTATTCTCTCATATATTTTAAAATAAATGCGCATCTTATTCCTAGGAGGGATGCAAGTACAATGGAAAGTAATAAAGACCGTTTTCAATTAACACCTGCTGAAATGGGAAAGCTTTGGGTAACTTATATAGGGAATACTGCGGGCAAGTGTGTTCTTAGTTATTATCTTCAACATATTGATGATCAAGACATCAAAAAAGTTGTGGAAAACGCCCTAAATTTAAGTGAGTCAATTGTCGAAAATATAAAAGAAATATTTATTCAAGACAACTTTCCTATACCGGTTGGGTTTACGGATGATGATATGAACTTAGGTGCTCCAAGGTTATTTTCGGATGAATTTTATCTTCATTACCTGAAATATACGTGTAAAGCAGGAATGAGTATTTATTCAATTGCCATCCCTTTAATAACAAGAAAAGATATAAGGGATTTTTTTATTAATACTTTTGACTCTACAGTAAATTTAATCAATGAAGTTGAAGATACATTAATGGCAAAAGGATTTTATATAAAGCTCCCACAAATTTCAATACCAGACAAAGTTGATTTTATAAAGAAACAAAATTACCTAAGTGGTTTTTTTGGAGATACTAGACCTCTTCATGCATTAGAGATTGCACATCTATATGATGATAATGAAAATAATGTAACAAGTAAGGGGTTATTAATTGCTTTTAGTCAAGTAGCCAAAACCGAGAAGGTTCAAAAATTTCTTCTAAGAGGAAAGGAAATTACTAATAAACATATAGAGGCCTGTTCACAACAACTACACAAAGACAACTTGCCATCTCATCCATTATTAGACGACCTAGTTAGCACTTCTACTATTTCTCCTTTTTCGGAAAAATTAATGTTATGGCATAAGTTGGAAATGTTTTCCATGAAAATTAGAGCATATGCAAATGCAATATCACTTAGTCAAAGGCGTGATATTACAACTATGTATACTCGGTTTTTAAAGGATATTGGGTTATATGTAGAAGACGGTACCAATATTATGATTGATAATGGATGGTTGGAGCAGCCACCGAAAGCAACCGACCGTAAAGAACTTGCTACTAATAAAGAGTAAACATATGGAATGAAATTCCAAAATAAAAAGCCCGATTTCTCAATTTTGATGCTGAGAAATTAGGCTTTTTCGTTACTGCCCCTCAATTATTGTAGTTCTATATAGCCATCTTCCCCATTCACCCTAATCCTTTGTCCATCCTTGATCAACTTCGTAGCATTTTCTACTCCAACAACTGCTGGCAAACCATATTCACGTGCGATAACTGCTCCGTGGGTCATCAATCCGCCCACTTCGGTGACAAGACCTTTTATGGATACAAACAATGGTGTCCAGCTAGGGTCAGTATAGGCTGTAACTAAGATATCTCCATCTTCTAGATTTGCATCTTCCATGTTTAAGATGACGCGTGCTCTTCCCTCTATAACTCCAGAAGAAACAGGCAGACCTATAATCGCTTCAGCTGGGAGACTTTCTCGTTTGTACTTACCGGAGAGTGTTTCACCATCAGACGTGATCACACGTGGGGGAGTTAGTTTTTCGTAGTATTTGTATTCGTCTTTTCGTTTGTTGATAATCTGGTAATCTAGTTTATTTGTGCGCACCACTTCGTGAAGTTCTTCGAAAGTGAGGTAGTATATATCTTCTTTTTCATGAATAACGCCCACTTGTACGAGTTGTTCGGCTTCTTTCAGTAAAGCCTGCTTATAAATAAAATAGCGATTAACCATGCTGTATTTCGGATATTCCCTAAACCCGCTGAAATTCCGGATCAGGTCGATCATTCGTTTTGTTTCTTTGGCTTTTTGTTCACCATCCGGTAATTGCTTCAATCGATCCAATAACTCTTGTTCTTTTTCCAAAGCAACACGCCGCCCTTGCTCAAATTTCCGATGGCTGGCATTAGGCTCAAAGTTTTTGATATTACCCAGAATCATCGGGACAAGTGTAATTGGTTTTTCACTCCATCGTGTTCTAGTAATATCGATTTCTCCGGCACATCGCATGCCGTATTTGTTGAGATAGGCTGTTATTGCATCCTGGGCTTCCTGTCCACCTTCAAACTTAACTATTTTCTCCAAAAAGTTATCATCTTTTACATCCTGTAAATAAGCAATTATTTCAGGATAAGGGCGAATCACATCGGCGACATCCAACAGCGCCAGCCCCATTTCCGAAGTAATATTGTTTGGTACAGATTGAGAAAGTGTGTCTGCTGCGTTTTTTTCACCTAACCACTCGTTCATTTTTTCATTGATCCATGATGAAGCATCCTGCGCCGCCATAATCACACCCATACTTTGTGGGTCAGATAACATCTTCGTTAATTGCTGGATATCTTCCAGGATAAAATCAAATAAATCCGATCCTGATTTCGTTTGGATGTTTTGTTTTAACTGTTCTATCGATGTTTGACTACGCTGAATCAAATCAGAAACGATAGTCGGATCATTTTCGATTTGTACTTGAGAATCCGAAGATGATTTATCTTTATTGCTTTTACCGGGACTCGGTACTTTTTTATCATCTGGTGAAGATTTTATAAAGTCTTCTCGCTCTACGATGGTCATGAGTGCGTCTTTTATGAGCGGATCGGATTTCCCCAAGGCATCTATTACCATTTTTCTGCTGACAGGCGAAGCCAGATTTTGTGTGACGTCAACAAACAACCTTCCACCAGCTTTACGCATGGGCGCAGGAGTCGTTAACAGCCAAAAAGATAATCCCAATGGTTTCATGGGATCGGTCATCATTTGTTGGTGACCGACAGATACGTAAACGTGATTTTCTTCATCATTCGCTTCAGGGATGGGGTATAAAGTCGTAATGGGACGACTCTGGACAATATAAAATGTATCATCAGCCAAACACCATTCGATATCTTGCGGGCAGCCAAAATAAGCTTCGATCTGTCTTCCGATGCGTGCCAGTTGTAAAATTTGTTGGTCAGTCAGTGTTTGAATCTTTTGCTGATCAGAATCGATCTGCTGTGTCTCTGTTCCGCCTTCTTTTCGTCCATAGATAGCCAATTTTTTTGTTTCTATCCTCTTATCGACGATTTCTCCACCTCGTACTTTATAACAATCGGCAGATACCAAGCCAGAGACCAGCGCTTCTCCAAGTCCAAAACTGGCATCGATTGATAGCAACTTTCGGTTGGAAGTCATCGGATCAGCGGTAAATAAAATCCCTGAAGCCTGTGGGAAAACCATCCTTTGAACGATAACGGATATATAAACTTGTCTGTGGTCAAATCCGTTTTGCATACGGTAGATTACCGCGCGATCCGTAAATAGGGAAGCCCAACATTTGCTGATATGCCACAAGATGGCATCGATGCCGATGATATTTAAATAGGTGTCTTGCTGGCCGGCAAAAGAGGCATGCGGCAAATCTTCCGCGGTCGCACTGGAACGCACTGCATAAGCATGTTCATCTCCCAACTGGGAAAGATAGTGAGCAACTGCGCCCGCAACATCGGAAGGAATCTCTGCTTCCATAATGATTTCCCGAATCTTCCTGCTGATTTCACTAATTTGATCTCGATCCTCTCCATTTACCAGTGTTAGTTGATTCAACAATGCGTGGAAGGCTTCATTTTGTTCGAGAGCTTTTTGATAAGATTCTGTCGTAATACAAAATCCTTCCGGCACTTGTATTCCACGAATCTTCGATAGTTCCCCTAAATTCAACCCTTTTCCTCCGACGAACAAAAGTTGCGTTTTATCGATCTCCCGAAACTCTAATACATATCGTTTCATTTCTTTCCCTCCCATTTATCGTTCATCTGATCAACCAATTACGCGGTTCACTCACCCCTGCTCCTAGCGAAATTCCATGTTCATATCTACCACTCCTTTAAAAAAATAAAAATAATGGTTGACTGAAAAGGATTTTATGATGTATAATTAAAATAGGAAGAACTGTACAAAAATCCTTTAGAAGTGTATAGCTATATAAATATATCACAGTTTTTCAATTTTATCAATGTATTTATGCGATCACCGCTGTAATGTTACAATTTTAGGGAAGAAAAAACCTATTTTACAATGGCGGTTAGTTGTTCATTATATAGTGGATTTTGTGTCTCCTTATAGTTAGGTGATTTGGAAGGACTACCAAACCTAATTATAAGGAGTTTTTTGTTTTGGGATACTAAAGATAACAAATGAGGAAAAAATACTTGACAATGCAATGTAAAACTTATGCTTTAACGTGATATCTGCCTTTTGGCACAACTAAAGGGGTAGCTGAAATAGGGTCATTAATCACGGTGCAGTCAAGTCCAAAAATATCTTTTATTAATGTACTTGTAATAATATCTGATGGCTCGCCTTCCGCTACAAGTTTTCCTTTTTGAAGTGCAAAAATATAATCTGCATAACGCGCTGACAGGTTGATATCATGAAGAACCATAACAATTGTCGTACCGTATTTTCGATTGAGGTCTGTGAGCAAATCTAAAATTTCCACTTGATAAGTGATATCCAGAAAAGTTGTCGGCTCATCAAGAAATAAAATATCCGTTTGCTGCGCTAGAGCCATTGCAATCCAAACGCGCTGCCTTTGGCCGCCTGATAGCTCATCAATATCATGATTTGCAAATTCAGTAATGTTCATAATTTCCATAGCTTCTGCAACAGCTTCATAGTCCTCTTTCGACCATCCGCTTAGAAAAGATTGGTGAGGGAAGCGTCCCCGGCCAATTAAATCTGCTACCGTTATTCCTTCCGGAACAATAGGAGATTGAGGTAAAATGCCTAGAATTCGAGCTAATTGCTTCGGTGGAATTTTGCTAATTGCTTTTCCATCAAGCGTAATTTCTCCAGATGAAGGTTTAATAAGTTTGGCCAGCGTTTTTAAAAGCGTGGATTTCCCACAACCATTTGCTCCGATAATAACGCTTATTTTATTGCTCGGAATTTCAAGCTCAATGCCTTGTATAATCGTTTTGTTATCATAGCCCGATCTTACCTTTTCTGCCCGAAAACTATGTATCGTTTTCATTATAATTCTCCCTTTCGATTCATTCGGATTAATAGCAAGATTAGATATGGTGCTCCAAGTAATCCCGTTATGACGCCTACAGGAAACCTATACTCAAAAGCAAATTGTCCAATTAAATCTGCTAGTAAAACTAAGTTAGCGCCTACAAGGCCCGCTGGGATAATATTAGAAAAACTGACACCAACTAATCTATTCGCAATCGGTCCTGCAAGGAAAGAGACAAAGGCAATCGGACCCGTTGTAGCTGTAGCAAGAGCAATCATCAAGACAGAACTTACAATAAGCAAAATTCTTGTCCTATCAGTAGCAACACCTAAAGAAGAAGCCGTTTGCTCACCAAGTTCCAACATATTTAAGTGCTTTCCTAATAGGATAACAATAGGGGTGAAGATAATAACCGTTATCATCAGTGGGGGCAATTCTTTTATTTGAGAACCATTGAGGCTGCCATTAAGCCATCTAAGTACTGCTGGAATATCTTGTTGTGCACTAACTAATAAAAGATAGGATATTATCGCATCAAGCATAGCCTGTATCCCTATTCCAACAAGAATTAATCGGCCAATTGAAAAAGATTTTCCTCGAGATAGTAAATACATCATGACAACGGTAATAAGGCCACCAACGATGGAAGCAATCGAAACAACGTTGTTGCTTGTATGAAACACAGTGATACATAAAACAGCTACAGCACTGGAGCCGGAAGTAATCCCTAATACGTTTGGATTTGCGAGTGGATTGCGCAAAATCGTTTGAAAAATATATCCTGCAATACCGAAGGCGAATCCTGCAAAAAGACCCGCCAACATTCTTGGAAGACGTATCGTATTCACCGCAAAAGAAACTCCTGTAATTTGTTCTCCTGAAAGTGAACGAATCACCTCTTGAATTGGGTAAATTGTGTTTCCAAATAAAAGCATGGCACAGCAAAGAATACAAGTTAGTATCGTAAGTAAGCTAGTAACGAGTATCCAACGCCGACGTCTTTGCCGCATGCCTGCCATAATAAATGTAACTTCCACAGATTGATTCTTCATAATGACCGCACTTTCGATTTCTTAGCTAATATGATAAGTATTGGTGCACCTATAAATGCAGTAACTACACCGACTTCGAGTTCTCCGGGACTTGCGACGAGTCGCCCAATTACATCCGACATCGTTAAAATGATTGCTCCTGTAATAGCTGACATAGGGATTAAAAATCTCAAATCAGGGCCAAGAATAAGACGCATAGCATGTGTAGACAAAAGGCCAATAAACCCGATAGGACCTGCTAATGCAGTAGCTGCTCCACATAAAATAACACCTCCAATGGCCGCGCCAAGACGTAAAAATCCTGGTCGAACACCGAGTCCTGTCGCAGCATCATCTCCCAGTGCAAGAGCGTTAAGTGCTGGAGCCGTAATAAGCGCAATCAGAATTCCAATAATCAGAAAGGGAAAGAACGTTGCAATTGAGCTCCAAGTTGCAGAACCAACACTGCCTAATTGCCAAAATCTGAATTGGTCCATGGCATAGGAATTGGGAATCATAACAGTAGTGACGAGAGATGAAAGAGCCGCGGTTGTAGCCGCTCCAGCTAAGACTAATTTAATTGGCGTAGCGCCGCCACGTCCCATCGAACCTATTCCAAATACGAATGCAGCAGTTAATTCTGATCCGATTAACGCTAACCAAATATATTGATTTGCCGTACTAATGTTCAAGAACGCAATTCCGCAAACGACAAATAATGCTGCCCCAGTATTAACACCTAGTATGCTGGGGTCTGCAAGTGGATTTCGAGTAACAGCTTGCATCAGTGCTCCAGCTACTCCCAAGGCCGCGCCACATAATAAGCTGAAAATCGTTCGTGAAAATCGTTTACGCACTACATTTGCACCATAGGATTCATTATTATGGTTAAATAAACCATCCATTAATTCCTGAAAGCTTACTACACGAGCACCTAAAGAAAGGGAAGCTATCATACATGCAATTAATAAAATAATAGAAATGATAATCATAAACTTGAAGTTTCTTGGAACATGCAAGTCTAGCTGCTTATGTTTCGAAACAGAGGAACTACTTATCCTTCTTATCAATCGCCTCACCTATTAACTCTAAGTAATCATCAATCGTGTAATTGATTGAAAGTGGGGTTGGCGTTCCCGCAGCAACTATAGGTGATTCACTATCAATCAATGCTACTGAACCTTCCTTAACAGCAGGGATTTTTCCAAGCAATGGATCTGCTTTAACCGCTTTATACAAAGCATCGTTGCCATATCCAACAATTAAATCGGCATCATAAAGCGCCTCAACGTTTTCAGCACTTAATTCTAGAGAATAACTGTTAGGATCTTTAATTTGTTCTGTAACACTTTCTGGGTATTCCATTCCTAATTCACGCAAGAATGCGCCACGTGCATCATTTGGCGTATAAATGTGCAGCTTAGATAAATCTTTCGCAGAGAAGTTCACCCAAACAACTTTTTTACCTTTGATTTGAGGGTATTTGCTTAATTTTTCTTGAATCATATCTTCAGTGTCTTTAATTAGCTGTTCGCCTTCTTCTTTCATGCCCATACCTTTTGCATTCAATTCAATTTGTTCGCGCCAAGTTGTTGCCCAAGGTGCGTTTGGATATGCGACAACTGGAGCAATTTCAGAAAGAATGTCATAATCTTCTTGCGTGATACCCGAATATGCAGCCAGAATAACATCTGGATTCGCATCTGAAATCGCTTCAAAATCAAGGCCATCTGTATCTTGGAAAACATTCGGGTTTTTTTCATTAAGTTCCTCTAACTTTTCTGCTGTCCAAGGTAAAAGGCCACTATCATCTTGTACACCAAAGTTAGCTGCAGAGAAACCTACAGGAACAACACCAAGAGCTAAAGCAACATCCTGGTTTCCCCATTGAATCGTAACGACTCGTTTCGGTTTACTTTCAATAACAGTTTCGCCTAAAGCGTGTTTAATTTTGATTGGGTATTCGGAATCTGCTGTTTTAGAATCAGTTTTTGTAGAAGCAGATTTTGTTTCATCAGATTCAGATGATGACTGGCTGGAACAGCCTACTGTTGATAGGATTGCCACAACGGAAAATAGTAACATTAGTATGAATGGAATTTTTCGTTTTTTGTGCATATGTAAGTCCTTTCTCGTTACAAAGTATAGTTTAGTTCGTTCTTAATAGTTACGATAACCAATGCTTTTTTAAGGATTGAAACTCATCCCCCTTGCTTGTTAATGATTATCATTCTCAATTATGATACTTGTTTTTAATTTTGCTGTCAATTGGCAATAACGAATTGTTTGAGTCAAGCATCTGTTGGAGGAATTTTCTCCATTCGTTTTTGTAATATTATCCGTTAATGCCTCAAATCCTGTTATTGCAGGATGAACATGAACAAAGGCCTTTTCAGTGTCTCTATCCAGAAGTACTATAATCGGCAATGGAATTCCGTTATTTAGAGAGGGGTTATCAATTAGACGTTTGATTAATAGACGAAAGCAATCGGGTGGCTTAACAGTATCCGATTGCTTTCGTTTTAAATGGTCCATTAATGGAATATCGTTATGTAATTTTTACCGTAAAACACCTTCCGAACAAAGCAAATCCAAAGGTACAAAACATTGCAATTTTTTTATAATCAGTACATCTTTTTTAAAATCACAAATCATTAAGTAGGTTGAATGTTTGGTATAATGAAAGTATTTTAGTGGAAAGGGATGGGATTAGAAATGAAAGCTGAGCAAATGCAAAAGACGGTGTTCCTGTTTGGTATCGGTTGTTTATTGATGGGACTTCTAGTTGCCCCTTATGCTTTCTTTTACATTCGTTCAATCGAACCGACTGAAATAGCTACATTTCAAGCAGATGAAGAATTTCAGACAGCGGGCACAGCGAACTATACGACCTATCGAACTGCTGATGAAACCATCTCATGTCGGGATCAGGATGGAAAAGAAAGGGCTTTATTTCAAGAACGTGCTCAGGATATTGCTTTTACGAACAAAGATTTCTTACTACCCAGAAAAATCACCTGCAGCTCAGAGATTACGGCTTTCGAAGAAACATCACCAACAGCATTGCATTTGACTAGCGGTTTATTCATTGCGTCGCCTGTGTTCATTGGAGTAGGTGTATGGCTAATAACGAGAAATAAAAAATCGAAGCCGTCCAAGTAAACGTTGTCCCTTAGCGCTCTCCGATAACTAGCCTGCGATTAAACAAGTTGCTGGCAAACAATCTTTTATTTTTTTAATTGAGCCTATTAAAACATCCATTTTCCAATAAGATTGTTTATAATCGAGTACATATACGCAATTGATTTCCGTCTGGATCTACAACTGTCATCATGCGAAGCCCTTATTGTTGAACGATCAAAGTACACCATTACACTGTGCCCACTTTTTCTTTGTTTTGCTTTTCACCATACTCTCCAACGTTTCGGAAATAAGCAATCCTTGATTCAGGTATTTCTTCAATAGTTATTTTCATATTTTATTTCTCCTTTCTTAGATAAGGTAGTGCGATTTAAAATGTTTTTCAAGCTCTTTTTTAAAAGGATATACTCTGTAAAAAAAGCGCAGATCCATCCTCTGGAAATGCGCCCGATAGTTGAAGAATGAAATTAATAAAGACTTCCCCAGGTGGTGATCCGTTCTCAAATTCAATTTAGCTGTCTGTGCAAAATTCAGACCCTTAGCGAGCCACGGAAACCTCTGGCAGCATAGTAAGAGTCCGCACCGTTGTGATACACGAAGACGTGCCCGTAGCGGCAATCGCAAAAAAGGGCACCGCCGAGTTTTCTAATATCGGAGGGTGTTTGCACCCAACTCGACGTTTTCATATCGAAATTTTCAAGTTTCTGCAACGCTCGATATTGTTCTTCCGTTAAAAGTTCAATGCCCATGGCAGTTGCCATATCAATCGCGTTATTTTCCGGTTTATGTTTTTTCCTTGACTCCAGCGCTTCACGATCGTAACAAACACTTCTGCGGCCTTTAGGGCTTTCCGCTGAACAATCATAAAAAATGTATTCATCCTTCTTTTCATCATAACCAACAACATCCGGTTCACCGCCAGTTCTTTCCATTTCATTGAGCGACCATAGTTTTTCAGTATTAGCATCCAGTTTTGCTTGGACTTTAGCCCATTCAAGACCTTTATGGCGGTGCATGTTTTTCTCAAAACGGGTTTTCAATGCTCTGAGCAATTCTTCACGTTGTTCTAGTGACAACTCCTTTTTATTGCTGATTTTATCACTCTTTGCCATGTTCGTTTCCCCCTTATTTTTTACTCATACAACGTCAAAATCATCTTCATTGAATTGAACGATTTTAGTCTTTTCAACGGAGATTTCAAGTCCAGGTTCTGCTATCACCTTTTGTGTGATTGCTTCTGCTCTCTTGATGTCCGTTCCGTTTTCGCAAAAAGTAGGAAATCTTCCGCATAGCGGACAAAACGGATATTGTTTTGTGCTAGGTCCAGTCTAATTCATTGAGGTATATATCCGCAAGTAAAGGCGAAATGACGGCACCTTAGGCAAAGAATGCAATTATGCCAAGTAATCAATAAATATCCTGTAACTTAAACGATTGTATCAATTTTCCTTTGCATAATATCCCGAAAAAGAGCAGATATTTCATGTTATATGAAAAAAGAAACCTTTGGACTTTGTGATTCCACAGGTTTCTCTTTTTTTGTTATTCTACTTTTTTTCCCGGATAACTAACAAAACACCACTTAAAATCAAAATTGAACCTACCCAAAACGTTCCATCTATACTTTCTCCCAACAAAAGCCATCCAAGTAATGTTCCAACTAAAGGTTGAAAAAAGAAAAATAAACCACCACTTGAAGCATTCAGCATTTGTAATCCACGATTCCAAAGTATAAATGCACAGGCTGTTGAAATAATCCCCAGATATAAAAGCCCACCCCAAATCGTCGGATGAGTCAGTTGAGAGATATTAATGGCGTTTAACCGTGGCAAAACAAAAGGAGTCAACACGATTAGGGCTACCAAGATGGAATACGTCGTTACCACAATTTGTGAATAATCACTCGGTAAACGCTTTACAAGTACAGACATAAGTGCCCATGTTAAAGCAGCAATAAGCAGTGAAATACCACCAAGTTTACTGGACAAATCCACATCACCGACTCCAACAATAAGAAAAACTCCAATTGTCGCTAAACAAACAGAGAGTCCCTTTTTTAACGTCAACCGTTCTTTAATGAGTAGGCGAGCGAAAATAACCATAAATGCAGGTGTTGAAGAAGTTATAATGGCTCCCATTTGTGCTGAGGATAACATTGTACCAGTTTCCTGAGCAACAATTGAAATGGCGTTACCAATGACCCCAATGGCTATGATTATTAAGAAATAACGTTTTTCGATTCGCCAATTTTGTCTTGATATGAAGCCAATAATCAGAAGTGCAACAATAGCCACTAAATATCGCAACCACACAAGTTCCAGTGGAGGTATGATCGATACTACAACTTTAACAACAACGTACATACCGCCCCAAATACTTGAAGCTAAAATTAAACATATAGAACCTAAGAAGGTATTTTTCATTTTTTGTCCCCTCCGCCTTTTATTTAGGTCAAGAATGCCCCTAACGGAGAGATGTAGTCACCTTCACCCATTAAGAGCAGAAAAGTGCTACTGGTACATCGTTTTCAAATAATGGGATCCAAAGCATGTTTATTCACCTCTGTCACAATTTAAGTATTATTACTCAAACTTCGCAGACTGAAATTGACAAATAAGCCTTGATATAGTTAAGCAGACCGTCAATCCATTGCTGAAACCCCCTTCTCCCTCTTATGATAGGTTTACCAACTTATTAATTATTTGTATATCTCCCAATTCGCTAAGTCTTTGCGCTAAAATGTTTTCTGTATCTTCACTTAACACCAACTGTTCAGATGAAAACGGCGCTAATTGTAAGCTTTCACCAATCATAACTGAATACATTGCATGTTGAAACATTGTAATATCATTCGCATCATTACCGAATGCTATATATTCTTTTTCTTCCACACCCAATTGTTGCAATCCACTCCACTTATCTATTCCGTTTGGGCTTATGTCTAAAATTCCCTCATTTCCGTGGGAGTGAACCACAACATTCATATTGCTAAGCCGTTCTTCAACTTCTTCCATATTATCTGAAGTAAGCACTAAAATTTTGACGATTGCCTGTAGTTTATCCAATTTAACGTTTTTGGCACGTTTTTGTGGATCAAGGTTATTCAAAATTGGATGTGTAGCGGGTCCTGTATAGGCAAAATCCCAATCACCATCTATTAAATAAGAAGCATTATAAGTTCTAAGTAATTGAACAATATTTGCAAGCGTTTCTTCATCAAAACTAATCGTTGATATGATTTTTCCTTTAATTGCAACCATTGATCCATTTCCACCAATCATTGGGTATTGATGAAAACGCTCATGTAAGACGGGGAGTAAATCACGTATTGGCCTAGCTGAAGCAAAAATAACCTCATGCCCTTGTGATACTAGCTTTTCTAATGCTACTAGTAGTTTTTCTGAAATAGGCTGGCCTTTAAAACAAATTGTCCCATCTAAATCAAACACAAATTTCATTCTATTCCACTCCTACAACTTTTTACTGTTCTTATTTATATAAGGGAAAGCAATAATTTAAGAAGTATTATATTGTTCTTTGTACCGAATCCAATGCTTTTTTTAATTCATTAGGTTTTTGAGTGCCGACTACCACTGTATTATATTTCAACTTTAACTCTATACCTTTCTTTCCATTCATGTTATAAGCTGTTTCGCCATTAAGATTAAAACGAATTCCCCAACCTCCAAATCGCTTTAGTGGGCTATATGTGATGCTTTCATAGTGAAGTATATCTTTGAAAAGATACTGCTTATATTTAAAATGAAAAGGTACAAAACGAATATAAAGCCCATCAATACGAACTTCGGTTATCAGCTTTACTATCCCAAGCATAAACACTGGGAAAACAATTCCAAAAATCACCCAAAAAATAATTGTGACCACATCTGGGGCAGGTTTATTCCCCATAGGCACACCAAAAATAATTTGCTGAATGAACCAGTACCACATGAAAGTGGCTTGCAATAAAATCAACATCCACAAAATTTGTCGTGGTCGTTGAATTTCCCGAAACACAACTTTGGTGTGTTTCCCCATTTAATCTCATCCACTTCCGCCTGTTTGTTGAAGGAAATAATCCTTTGAACTACTTCACCTTAATTTCTTACGAAATTTGAAGATGGAGATTCCTAAGAACACCTTCGTAACCGAAAGTTTTG
>NZ_QCZG01000048.1 GCF_003097615.1 Pueribacillus theae | reverse complement strand
GGTCGGCAAGGAGCATTCCGCAAAAAGGGCCAGCTGCAATTTGGCCCAGCTCAATCACTTTAATTCCAGTTAATGGGGCTTCATGAACAAAATGATTCATCGTCTACCTTCCTTTGTCTGTTCATTTCTTTTTCTTTAATTCTTCAATATATTGCGTTAATCTTTCATTAAAATTTCCTTGTTCAATGGAATAGCGCGCATACTCAATCGGTGTCTTTAATTGAGTTTTGTCTGCATCCGTTTCCAAAGAATCGCAAATTTCGCATATACCAGCGTATGTGTGGGCAGAAATACGGGTTAATTTTTTCATCCACTCAACAGCTGTATCCAAAATGAATTCATCTTCTGCAATGTCATGGACTAAGTGATATTGCAAAGCCGTATCCGCATCGATCAACTCATTTGTAAGGGCAATTTTGCGCGCAAGTGATGCACCAGCCTCATTAACTAGCCTGTGCGTCCCTAAAATAACGCCAAACTGGGGACCCGGGAAGCGAAAACGGGTAGAACGGCCGGCGACTCGTATATCGCAAGCCAAAGCCAGATCTGCACCCGCTCCAAATGCGTAGCCATTCACTGCAGCAACTGTCGGGCACGGAAAATGAGAGATCTCTTCAAAAGTTACCGCTAATTCAGCAAAAAAGGCAGCCGCTTCTACATTAGACAAGCTTTGCACATACGCGACATCAATCCCCGCACAAAAAGCTTTCGTGATAGCACTTTTAATTATTAATCCGCCTAAATTCTTTTTCGATGAAATCTTTTTCAACTCATATCTCAATTCAGCGAGTAAACTTTTGTTTATTGCATTAAGCTGCTTTGAACGATTTAAAGTTAGGACAAAGATTGTCCCGTTTTCACCGTATTCTTGTATGATTATGCTAGATTCTTCCATGTTCCTATCCTCCATTTAAACGCGTAAATTTATTTTATAATACTTTCTGTTAACGGAGCATTTTTTCCTTTTAAAATCGTTTAAGCACTTACACTAAATTGGCTTTTTTTCTTTCGCATAAAATACCATCCATATACAATCGCCATTAGGATGAGTCCGATAATATCCGTCAGCAACTGCGGGAAAAATGCAAGCAAACCTGCAACACCAATGATGATGCGTACAAACACATTTGTTAACGCCCCGATCCCAAGCAGATGCCCTTCTAACGCTGAAGAAAGCCACCATACCCCTAATACCGCAAATATAAATGTAATAATAATCTCAAATGGTTCCGCTCGACCTATTAATGCCGGGTTATAAACGAAAAAGAGCGGGACGATATATTTAACAGCTCCGAGCCGCATTGCCGTAAACCCGGTTCGAATCGGGTCTGCCTTTGCGATGCCTGAGGCAGCGTATGCTGCCAAAGCAACAGGAGGCGTGATATAAGAAACTGTCGCCCAATAAATGACGAACAAATGAGATGCGACCGGATCAAATCCGAGGCGAACTAACGCCGGAGCCATAATCATAGCTAAAAAGATATAAACCGCCGAAACGGTCATTCCCATCCCGAGAATGAAACTAGTTACTGCGCCTGCAAGCAAAATTAAAAGCGCACTCCCCCCTGCTGCAGCGATCAATTCCCTTGAAAAGGCGAATGCAACACCAGTGATTGAAAGCGCCCCGACGATAAACCCAACCGCAGCCAGAATCGTTGTAATTTCAGCCATTAGCTTTCCGCCGTCAAGAATTAAGTGCTGTGCCTTTTTAAAATTAAACCTTGTTTCCTTGCGAAAAAATGCGCCCAAAATTAAAAACAGAGATACATAGTATGGAGCTTGTGCTTCGTTTTTTGTGACGAAGATTAAATAAACTAGCAAAAGGGTCGCTATAATGTAAACCCAGCTCTCTTTCACCGTTTTCCAAAAAGATGGTAGTTCGTTTTTGGGTATCCCAATCAACTTATTTTTCGCCGCATAGCCGTCCACTTGTACGAGTATGCCCAAAAAATACAGCATAGCAGGAATCGCAGCTGCTAGTGCAATTTCTGCATAAGGTATCGCCAAAAAGGATGCCATAATAAATGCAGCCGATCCCATAATTGGAGGGGTAATCGTACCACCCGTTGAAGCTGTTGCCTCAACACCTGCCGCATAATGATTTTTATAGCCTGACTTTTTCATCGCCGGTATTGTCATGGATCCGGTCGTCACAACATTGGAAACAGCACTTCCGCTCAGCATGCCGAAAAAGGCGCTTCCAATAACAGCTACTTTGGCCGTTCCCCCTCGCTGGCGTCCAAACAACGATTGCGCTAGTTTAAAGAAGAAATCTCCTCCGCCTGTATTGACGAGTACAGCTCCAAATATTAAAAATCCGATCAACAAGTTCCCTAGAGTTTTCATCGGTACACCTAACACGGAGTTAAGGCTCATAATATGGCTTGTGGCTGTTGTTTTAAAATCAAGAGGGATACCTTGAAGAAACGAGATTGGCATATGTCCTGTAATCATTGGGAATAGCGAAAAAAACAGACAAACAAGCATTAAAACGAGGCCAGCAACCCGACGAACTCCTTCTAAGATGACGATCCAGAGAAGAAAGCTTGCGATTGTTGCCAATGTAGGAGCAGTCGTATCCCAGCCCATTAAAACAATGCGATTACCGTTCACTGCCAAATAGAGAAAAGAGATCAATGCTACGATGAATAATATGGCATCATACCACTGTACCTTTTGAATTTGCCCACTCTTTTTGGCTGGCCACAATAGAAAAGCAAGCGGCACGAAACAAGCAAGCAAATAATAAAGATAGGCTTCAAAAATTGGATTAAATCCAAATAATTTTAAATAAAACAGCTGATTTATTGATAGTAAAACAGCTGCAAGGATTAAAATTACCGAAACAGTAGCCCAAAACCTCCCTAAGCGCTCGATCATCGTTTACCTCCTCGTTTCGCGGGTTAGAATATGGTATTTCGAAAGGTGATTCTCCTAAAACGAATGGGTTTGCCATCATTTTAGGAGAACTAATACTAAGAAAAAATTATTTATTTTGTAAGCGCTTAATACTAATCCGAGGCCTTACTTTCCATCTACCAATTCTGCTTTTCTTTCAAGCCAGTATTCTGTGAATTCTGCTTCACTCAATCCTTTTTCACTTGCCTCTTCCGTTACTGTCCCCCAAGCTTCTTTAAGCTTCTCCCGGCGTTCATGCAGTTCATCGTTTTTCTTATCAAATTCTTCATTCCACATTCCCTTTTCCTTGAAGAACCTGACACCGCCTTCATGGATCGGGACACCTAAAGGCTCTGGAACTGCTTTTTCATAATGCCATACAATCATATCAGCAGAAGCATCCTTAAATACGTCATACGTTTCATCCATCGCCTTCAGCCAACTGTACACCATATCCGGATCAGCATCCCCATAAACAGCAGGCGCATAGGTCGTATAGCCAAGGAAGGTTACAGGCTCCCCTGGCGTCAGTGCCCCGCCAAGATCCCAATCTTCAGCTGTTGCAAATGGGTAAATATCCTTTAGCTTTTGCAAGTCTTCATCATTTTTCAAATGAGCTAAATCCAACCAGCGAACGCCATGCAATTCATCAGCTTCGCTTACCGTTGCAGCAGATGGAACGATAAAGGATACATCAATCTGCCCCTGCGCCATCATTGTCGGCTGTTCGGCATAAGATGATACTTCAACAACTTCAACATCATCAAGCGATAAACCGACAGAAGCAAGCAATGCCTCATTTTTAATATTAACCGACGGGTTACCGATAATATGCGGGATTTTCTTACCCTTTAAATCGGCAAGTGTTTTATACTCTGAATCCTCCATAACGAGTGCACCGTAATGGTTTAGAATTGGATAAATATATTGAATATCCTGGGGTCCCCACTGCGGCACGGCGAATTCTTCAATCCCTTCGAATGCGAAATATGCTTCATCACCGACACGGCCTCCAAGATGCGCCGTTCCATCTTTTAACGGCTGCAAGCGGCCAATTCCTGAAGCCGAAGGAATCATTCGAATTTGTGTCCCGTATTTTTTAGCTACAGCATCTGAAATAGCAGTTAATTGGGTATAGCCGGATGAACCGACATCATAGGTTGTCATTACTAGCTTATCCGGCAAATTTACTTCACTGGTCGCTTCACTTGATTCGTTTTGCCCTTCATTATTCTGTGACTCACCGGCTTCTGCTTCATCTTCCGTTTGGCCTGTTGTCTCCCCTGAACCACTGCAAGCAACAAGGAGTGCAAATAAACTTGACATGATAAGTAAAAGCCATAATTTCTTTTTCATACGTCCCCCTCTTTTCGAGAAATGTAATGAACTGCTTAAATAAAATGATAATTGCTACCGTAGGCCTTCATAGGAAGCTAGACTTCAATTTTCGATTCACCTCCATTTAAAAGCCCTATAAAATAATTATAAAATATTTAAATTAATTAGAATATTTACTTTTCAATTTGATTGATAGATGGGAACTATCAATCAAATTATTTTTTGCGCTTAAATACCAATTACTGGAAGGAATCCCTGAATGTTATAATCGCTTGATTGAATTTTTCAGGCTGTTCCAACATGACATAGTGTCCTGCATCAGGAATAACGACAGTTTGAATTTTTGGATTAAGTGATGTGAGCTTTTCCTCTGCGTCTTTTGGGATAAGCCGATCTTCTGTACCATATACAGCCAGGATTGGTTTCTTTAATGATTGCACAGCTTCTTCTCCTTTTATGTACTGATCGCACGCTTCGAGATCATTTTTTCGTACACTGACAGGATTAATTTTGAGTTCTTCTCTTTCTTCATCAATCAGCTCTTTGGGCGTTTGCCTTGAATACGAAGCATAGAAGAATTTTTCCGGAAAGGAACCTTTAGCCAATTCATCCAGCACCATGGGATTAACCGGCAAGCGATAATGGCTTCCGGCAAGAACTAAGCCCTTCACTTTATCATGGTTGGAGGCCAATTCAATTCCGATAAGCCCTCCCATGGAATGGCCGACAACAATGACATCTTCATCAATTCTCTCGGCCACCCAATCGGCATACTCTTCAATAGTCGATTTTAAACCTTCTCTGTTTTCCCCGTGGCCAGGCAAGTCTACAAATTTTGCTGAATGTTCAAGTCCTTTCTGTCCACGCCACTTGGTGAAAGAGCCACCGGCTCCATGAATAAATAAAAACGTAGGTCTGATCGCCTTTTCCAATTGTCATTCTCCTCTCATCAGATAGGTTTTCTAAACAATCTTACCATAATCTTTCATATCGAACCGAAAGAACAAAGAGAACCCACCCTGCAACCAAACAGAGTGAGCCTTCCTTTTCCGGCCTATTTTCCTGTAAAATGAGGCGATCTCTTTTCTGAAAAAGCAGCAAATCCTTCCGACCTGTCTTTGCTTTCAGTAAGCTGGCCAATGATTCTGTTTCCAATCCCTGCCTTCTCCATTAAGCTTGTATCTCTGGCAAATTTTTTCAGCGCTTGAACGACTAACGGGGCATTGTTTGCGATTTTCCGAGCCATATTCAACGCTTCATCCATTAGTTGCTCTTTTGGAACAATATGGTTGACAAGTCCAACTTCGTAAGCCCGTTTTGCTGAAATTCCTTCGCCAACCAACAGCATCTCCAAAGCAATTCCTTGCGGAATGACATTGGCAAGAAGCGAACCAACGCCCCCTGTATAGCCAATTTTAGCTTCAGGGTAGATAAATTGGGCATCCTCTGTACAAATTCGGATATCCGACATAAAAGCAACGACTAGCCCAATTCCAATGCAATAGCCATTTAGCGCCGCGATGATAGGTTTTGTAACCTCCGCACCAGTTCCAGGTATAGCAGGCGATACCGGGGTAAAGTCATTAATGTCAAGCCCCGCGCTAAAGTGTTTCCCTTCACCTGTTATAATCGCAACCCTTGCTTCATCATCCTGTTCGAATTGAACCCATGCATGATGAAGATCCTTAACTAATTTTCGGTTGAATGCATTCAACTTCTCTGGGCGCTGCAACGTAATCTTGGCAATATGCTCCGCTCTTTCATAGCTTACTAGGTTGTTGGCTGTCATTATCAAACTCCCCTTTGAATACGTTTTTTAAATAATTTTTTGTTCTTTCAGCCGTTCGTACTCTGCTTTATCTAGCTCAAGAAGCTCAAGAAAAACTTTGTCATTATCCTGCCCTAACTTTTTGCCGGCCCAAGCTACTTTTCCGGGTGTACGAGAAAATTTCGGTACAACCCCTGGCACGTGAATTTCCCCTAATTCAGGATCTTCAACTTTTATAATATTTTCTCGGGCAGCGATATGAGGATCATTAAAAATATCTTCAATGTTATTAACAAATGTAGCCGGTACACTTGCCTTTTCAAGAATTAAAAGAACTTCTTCACCCGGAAGGCTCCTCACCCATTCCGCAACAATGCCATTTATTTTTTTTGAATGTTTTGCCCGTTCTCGAGCTGTACTAAAACGCGGATCCTCAGTCAAATGTGCCTGGCCCATTGCTTTTGCCAGTCGCCTGAACGCATTGTCTAAACCTGCATGAATAATGACATACCTTCCATCCTCCGCTTCAAATGTTTCAGCAGGCGCAAGCGAGAGATGGCCATTTCCAATCCGTTCACGAACTTCTCCGTACAATCCATAAATCGGAACGATATCTTCCGTCACACGAAAAGGAGCTTCATATAGTGCAAGATCAATCACTTGACCCTTGCCTGAGCCAACTACATCACGGTGGTAGACAGCCATTAATGCCGATAAGGCATTAAATGTCGCTGTCATATAATCAGCTACGGAAATGCCCATTTTTACAGGAATATGATCAGGCTGTCCTGTTATATAATTTAATCCGCTGAATCCAAGCGCAATGCGGTCCAGCCCCGGCTTATTTTTATAGGGGCCCGTTTGGCCAAAACCTGACACCCGGACCATGATTAGCCGTGGATTAATTTCTGATAAATGTTCATAGCCAAGATTCCACTTTTCCAGTGTTCCCGGGGAAAAATTCTCAATCAAAATATCCGCCCATTCCACAAGTCTTTTGATTAATTTCTGCCCGTCCTCTTGGCGCATATCGAGCGTGATTGTATGTTTGTTTCTTGCTCCGTCCGACCAGGCAAGCGAACTCCCGCTTGGGGTAGCCTTTCCGTATGAACGAATAGAATCGCCAACGCCCGGTAATTCAACTTTAATCACAGTCGCACCAAAGTCTGCAAGCAATCCCGCTCCAAATGGCCCAGCAATCAAAGTTCCGATATCCAATACTTTCAAACCATTTAAAGGACCAAAACCGGAATCCAGCATTTCACTTGTCCCCACGTATTTGACCCCCTCATTTAGCTGGTGGATTACTAGGTTCAATTTCTTCGTCAGGAAGCGATTCTTGCAAATTCAGCTTGCCTTTTTGCAATTGTGCTTGAAACTCGGCAAACGTCGTACCTGGCTCCAACCTATAAAAGTGTAATTGTTCTTCCTGTGCTTTTTCATAAGACAATTCACAAAGCGTACTCGGTGGGGCACATAAAGTTTCAACACCTTGCTTAAGCATCCAAGTAATGGCGGCGCCTCTTCTCCCCTCCTTCAGCCCCATTGCAGGGTTTGTGAAATCTTCGCTTTCTTCTGTTACCGTGTTGTAAATACGCGCAATTGATCCTTCGATAATTGGAACGATTGTTTCCTTGTCCTGTGACATTACCATGCCAATGATCATCGTTACAACCTCCTTTACCTACAAGTATAAAATATTCCCACCTATCAGAAAATTCATTATTTAATCCTATTGATAAGTTCTATCTATCAGTCCTGTCAGCATCGATCACAAAAAAGCGGTGTTAAGCCACCGCTTCTTAAAAGTACTATGTCCCTTTTTCTAACAACTCTTCATTAATTCTTGTTTTCGTTGATCCGATAAGAATGAGCGCACCAGTAATATAAAACACACTTGCCATCCCAAACGCATGCGCCACGACCCCAAAGACAAATGGAGCGGTCGTTTGTGTGAATCGATTGACAGTTAACCGGAAACCCAATCCTTCAGCTACCCTGTCTTTTGGCAAAGAATTCAATGTGGTAGATATTGATAAAGGCTGGCCGATTCCAAGTCCCATCCCTAAAAGAAACGATAAGCATCCGAGAATCACCTCATGATGGAAAAATGGCAAACTTACAAATAACAAACCGGCAGTGAAAACAGAAATAACGATCACATTACTTTTTCCAATCCATTCGATCAACTGCGGCATGAACCAACGAATCAAAATCCCCGCCAAAGCATTGATCGATACAATGACGCCAATGCTGGAGCTGCTCAAGCCAAACTCCAATGCCAACAAAGGAAAATAAGCTGTAAACATGTCTTTCCCCAATAAAATCAGCGAGCTAATCAAAAACGCTCGTCTCACATTTGAAATTTTTAATAAACGAAAAGTTGATGACAAGTTTCCCAATGGAGGCCTCTTTTTTGCCGGTTGAACGTCTTCAAATTCTGTTAATAAAAGAGCCAACAATGCGGAGAAAATGCTGACAGCCCCAAGAATGAAAAAGGTTAACGATGATGAAAACCAATCAGCAAGATATCCTCCGGACAGCGGCCCGATAAAGCTCCCAATTGCAGTACCTATGCTGAATTTCATTATATTCTGTTCTCGTTTTGATGGTTTTGATGAATGGCCAGCATAGCTTTGGGCCGCAACGACGAAAAAGGTCATTGTTATTCCGGCAATGATTTGAGAAGCAATGATCCCTGCAAAATTAGTAGCTATGAACGGAAGCATCAGTGACAGCGAGCCAATGATTGAACTCCATATGAGCGGCTTTTTAACTCCGATACGGTCGATTACTTTCCCGATATGAACAGCCAAAAACAAAGACAGCAATGGATACATCGAAACAACGATGCCGATTTCTATAGAGCTGACACCCAATTCCTTCGTATACAAAGGGACAAGAGGGCGTGTCCCCATCATTCCAACCATAAAAAAAGCAGCAATGATTCCCAGTAAGTTATAATCCTTTTCTTCCAATTGAATCATCGCCTTTCAATATTTAAAAAATTTAATTTAATTCTTCGTCAACCTCTTGCAGCACTTCACCAATTTTTCGATCGTGAATCACGAGATCAGCCATGTCATCATAGTCGGTTTCTTCCATATTGACTATGACAAGTTTCGCTCCATTCTCTTTTGCTTCCACAGGAAAAAAGTTCGCGGGCGAAACCGTAAGCGAGGAGCCGAGCACGATGAACAGATCCGCCTTTCCCGTTTCGACTTCCGCCTGCTCGACCGCACCATACGGAAGCATTTCACCGAAGAGCACGACAGAAGGGCGCAAGAAACCGCTGCATTCACAAGTATGATTGCCCTCTGCAAAAACTCGGCTTGGATAACTTCTTCCACATTTGTGGCAGTGGACGGTTCGCAACGTGCCATGAAGCTCTATAACATTTTCACTTCCTGCTTGATGGTGGAATCCGTCTACGTTTTGCGTAATAATCGCTTGAACGAGCCCCATTTTTTCCCACTTTGCTAATAGCTCATGGCCAGCATGAGGCTTGTAATCTTGAACAGACTGCAGACGTTTCTGATAAAATGTTAAAAATTCTTCCCGGTTCCTTTCAAGCGCGTCAATGCTGGCGAGTCTCGTGGGATCGACTTTATTCCATAATCCTGTTCTAGCAGAACGAAAATCAGGAAGTCCGCTTTCCGTAGACATTCCCGCGCCAGTAAAAACGACGGTGTGCGTTGATTCTCTAAGCCACTGCGCTAGCATTATCAAGTCCTCCTATATTTTTTGATTATTCTTTTTTAAACATATAAAACGTTGCAACTACGAAGCAAACTTGCTTTCCGCTATCATCAAACACTTCTGCCTGGCAATGGCTTAGTGTTCTTCCTCGTTTTATCACTTTTCCCTTCGCTTCCAGAAAATCACCCGCCGCCGGCCTTAAATAATTGACCTTTATTTCTGCGGTAACGGTAAATTCCTTTTCCTCAACAAGTGTATTCACGGCGGCTGCCATCGACATGTCTGCAAGCGTCGCAAGAACACCGCCGTGCACATTGCCATGGAATTGTGTCTGTCGCGTTTTTACAGGCATATGAAGGGTGACTTCGCCATCCACCGCTTCAATAACTTTTACTCCCAGGTCTTTCCATATGTATCCTTGAATCATTTCTTCTACTCTTTCGTACATAAGGTTTCTCTCCTTCTTCTATAAATGGTTTTATCTCTCCATCTGACGTAATCATCTGTTGCCTCTTCGAATTCCTCAGTCCGGCTTCCGGCCCCATGATTCCCCGGCTGCCGTTTTCACACTTCCGGAACAAAAATTTTCTCATCATGGTATTCGCCGTCAATTTCCCCAATTAGCGTGACGGAAGCATTTTCGACAGGTTTAAAATCCGTCATTCTTTCCACTGTCCAATTCATTAAAACGCCTTTAATCATTTCGAGTAAAGCGGCATGGGTGACAACGACTACATTCTCATATTTTTTCTGCTGTTCAAGCCTTTGAATAACTGTACTTACAAACAATGTTGCGCGCAAATAAACATCTGCCATTGATTCTCCATGATGGTAACGGAAATAAAAAGAGCCGGCGGCTTTAAATTCTTTTTTCAAAGCCGGCGGGCGATTGTTAAAATCGTATAAATTGCCAAGCTCCCATTCTCTAATTAAAGGATTTTCATAAAAAGGAATGGTTTGCGGCAATTTTGAATAAATCGCTTGCGCCGTTTCCATTGTTCTTAAATAAGGGGAAACATAAAAGACTGTTTTTTCATTTAGCTTGTCCTTCATAAATTCCCCAGTCAATTCAGCTTGCTCTCTCCCTTTTGAAGTCAATGCATGTTTCGAATCATGCGTATGTGCCATCAGATGCCGATCGACATTATGTTCAGATTCCCCGTGACGAATTAAAAAGATTTTCATACGTATCCCCATCCCCTACAAATCTATAAATTTTGTCAATTCAACCTATTCCATTATACTTGAAATAAGCATAAAGAAAAACGCCAATGCGTTTTAGTTAGATGTCGGAGCCCAAATTGGTGTAAATTTGCGAAAGAACAAATTTTCTTCTTTAAAGTAAAAAACTCGGCCTTTGAATTGACCGAGGTAAAATCATAATGATCTCTCTCTTTATAGCGTGGTTCGACTTCTAAATAATTGTAGAAACGCCTGCACGATAATAACAATTGCAAAGAGAACAATGACTACTAATGCAACTGGAGCTAAAATGGGTTCTAAGAATGGAATGAATGGCGCAATATAATGAAGCGCGAAACCTGCAAGAATCGCTAACAAATAAGGCAGTAAATTCATTTTCAGAGAACCTCCTTACTTCTATTCTCCTTTCCATAATATGGTGTGTCTTTGAAAAGGTACGCCCTTTTTTTTCAAAAGACTGCTATTAAAATCTTTAGTTCCTTCTATATATATTCTTTGTTGAAGCCTTTCTTGAATCCAGTTGCTTCTTTTGACGAACCCTCTTGAAAAGATTAAGATTAAACGAGTAGCTTGCTTTATATTTTTAGATGGAGGTATACATAGATGGCATATCATTTTGATAAAGTAATCGACAGACACAATACAAACTCCTTGAAATGGGATGCATTGAAGGAACGTTTCGGAGATGCTGATTTGCTTCCGATGTGGGTTGCGGATATGGATTTCCCCGCACCTGGCGAAGTGATTGAAGCATTGAAAAAAGTGGCGGATCACGGGATTTTCGGCTATACCATCAGGCCTGATTCCTTTTACCAATCGCTGATAAACTGGCTTGAACGCAGACATCATTGGAAAGTTGAAAAAGAGTGGATCAATATTTGCCCAGGGGTCGTACCGGCGTTAAGCTTAATCGTTCAAGCATTTACAAAACCCGGCGACCAAATTGTCATTCAATCACCTGTCTATCATCCCTTTTTTTCTGTAGCCCAACAAAAAGGCCGGGAATTGGTTGACAACACATTGCTCTTTGATGGAAAAAGGTATGAAATTGATTTTGAAGACTTGGAAAAGAAACTGAGCGATGAGCGCTGTAAAATGCTTCTTTTTTGCAGTCCCCACAATCCCGTCGGACGTGTTTGGACAAAGGATGAACTCACAAAAGTAGGCAATCTTTGCTTAAAACATAACGTTCTCATGTTATCAGATGAGATCCATTTTGATTTAATTTTCAAAGGGCATAAACATACGCCATTTGCTTCCATTTCAAAAGAGTTCGCCGACATTTCAATTACTTGTGTAGCTCCAAGCAAAACGTTCAATCTTGCCGGCTTGCAGTCATCAGCGATCATTATTCCTAACAAAAAATTAAATGAAACGTATCAAAAATCGCTTGACATCGAAGACGGCAATATGTCAAATTCGTTTGCGATTGCTGCGTTTGAAGCAGCGTATAACAATGGTGAGCAATGGCTTGAGGAACTATTAACCTATTTAGAAAAAAATCTGGATTTCGTTAACAAATTCTTTAAAGAAGAAATACCCAACGCTTCCGTTGTTCAACCTGAAGGGACATATCTTGTGTGGATTGATTGCCGAAAACTTGGTTTAAGCGCAAAAGAACTTGAGCGTTTATTGCTGAAGGAAGCAAAAGTTGCTTTAAATCAAGGGTATATATTCGGTAAATCTGGAGAAGGTTTTATCAGATTAAATATCGCTTGCCCTAAATCTATACTTGAAGAGGGATTAAACCGAATAAAAGCAACGGTTAACAAACACATATCGAAATAAGAAAAACGCTTACGCGTCTTTCTTATAGAAGCCAGAGGTCAGAAGCCGGATTGGTATAAATTTGCGAAAGAGCAAATTTATACTTTCTTATCTTTTGAAGAAAAAACGCTTACGCGTTCATTCTTGCCTTTTAAAGCGCAAAAATACCCGAATCTTCCATAAAGTGATTCGGGTATTTCTAATCAGTAGTTAAAATAAATTGCCTATTCATTAAAATCAAGAAGATCCTCCAGGCTGGTGAACACACGGTATGGTGATGCATTATTTTCCATCTCTTCTATCGAACGAAAAACTTCAATTTGGATCTCATCGCTGCCGGCTGCACCGCCTACTGTTGTTCTGTAAACAAATGCACCGTCCTGCAGAGTTCCTCTTCGTTTCATTTTTCCACCTGCCTTCATTCTTTTTTCTTATTATATAAAAAATTCCGGTATGTTGCACCAACTTTTTAAATGCTCGATAACTCTCCTCACAGTACTAAAAAAGCCTGCTAATTAGCAGACTTTTAAAAGGCTTTAAACTGATACTTGCTTTTCAAAGTAATATTCTGGCTTTTCAGCACCAAGCTTATCTATTTCTCGGAATAATGTACGATACTCTTGAATTGGAATGGTCCCATGGATATACAACTGTTGGATAAAATCGAGCAAACCATCAACATTCGAAGGCTCATTCTTACGTTCCACATACCATTGTATTAATTCTCCCATTTTCAAAAGAATCCCCCCTAATTATGAAAGCGCTTTAGTAAATAATAACATAAAAAATAAGCTTTTGCCTATTTTAGAAAATTTAAACTTCAGACAAATTTTTACATTTTTTATCCATTTTTCCCGCACAAATCAAACTAAATGTAAGTATTTCAAAAAAATAATGCAGGTGCCTTTCCAACTTTTTCTTCCTTACATAAGATAGAGTGATTCATCGATTTGGAGGTGAAATGAATGAGCTACGGTGGAGGCTACGGCGCAGGTGCAGGATTTGCTTTGATCGTCGTGTTGTTCATCCTTCTTATTATCGTTGGAGCTGCTTACGTCTACTAATTTAGACGTGAGAGGTGAGAAGTTGGAAAGTGAAAACACTGCCTTTCAAAGCATGTAGGCAGTGTTTTCTTTATTTGAAATCGGTTTTTTCAGCGATTTCTACGGGGCTGGCATCTGACTTCTGTTTAATAAAAATGCGCATGCATTTTAATTAAAACATCGTATGTTTGATTTGTTGTTTTTCTTGATGGCGCTCGACCGCCAATTGAACAAGTTTCTCGATTAACTGGGGATAGTCTATGCCTGAATGCTTCCATAACAATGGATACATACTGAATGGGGTGAAACCAGGCATCGTATTGATTTCATTAATCAGTACTTCATCGTTTTTCGTTACAAAAAAGTCGGCTCGAACAAGCCCGTTGCCACCAACTGCTTTAAAAGCTTTTATTGCCATTTCTTTAAGCTTTTCATAAACAGCTTCTGATATTTCGGCTGGTATGATTAGTGCTGTATTCCCATCTTCATATTTCGCTTGATAATCGTAAAATTCCTTTTCCGGAATAATTTCCCCGGCAACTGAACAGCTTGGATTTTCATTTCCAAGAACAGCAATTTCAATTTCTCGGCCAACGATGCCTTCTTCAACGATAACTTTCTGGTCATATTCGAAAGCAAGTTCAAAAGCGTCTCTGAGCTCTTCAATGGTCTCACATTTGCTTATCCCGACACTGGAGCCAAGATTAGCCGGCTTGACAAAACAAGGAAAGCCCAATGATTGTTCGACTGTTCTGCATATCTTTTCAAAATTTTCTTGCCAATCTTTTTTCATAAAAAATTGATAGTTTGGCTGATTCAAGTTGTATTCAGCAAAAATTTGTTTCATAAAAACCTTATCCATGCTGATGGCAGATGCTGCGACGCCATTGCCAACATAAGCAACATTAAGCAGTTCAAGCAGCCCCTGAACGGTTCCATCTTCCCCGTTCGGTCCGTGAAGTAGCGGAAAAACAACTTCTCCTTCAGATATCGTTGAAAAAAATTGAGATGGAAAAACATCGTTTATTCCATTTTCCTCAAATACTAATTCCTTCACATCGGTAAAAGCGTGCGACAACTTCGCGCCTTGAATCCATTTTCCTTCTAACGTGATGTAGACAGGCAACACTTCAAATTTTTCAAAATCAAGCGCGTTTATGACAGATAATGCTGTTTGAAGCGACACATCATGCTCCGCAGATTTTCCCCCGTATAAAAGACGAAGGATTGTTTTATTACTCATCGTAAACCCCCTAAGATTCGAAAACTACATTCAAACAATTAAAATTGTATCATGATTCAACGTACATCACTATAGCAGTATTATATTCTTTCATGGGCGAATGTTGAATTTTGTTTAAGGTTTGTTTATAAGTTCCTCAATTAAAACTTGTTTTTTTAACATTAGTTCGTTTTTATCTGAGTCATAGTAATAGATATTCAATTCCCCGTTCTCATCCCATGAAGCATCATTAGATAGAATACCAAAATAACCATTTTCAAGTGGGACCATATTATGAAAATAAGACGGGGGAATCAAATCATCGTAATTATCTTCTAACACTATTTCTCGATTCGATACAAAAAGCACTAGTATAATCGCTATTACAATCAATGTAATACGTATCCGTCGAAGCTCTTTCGAGTATTCATCCAATTCGGTTCACCTGCTTTTCCAGCCAAGTTACAATGATTTCGACCAGTTCGGGGTTAAGTGGCTTTTTTAAAGATCTCTTGTATGCCTTCTTCAAAGTCGCCATATTTGCGGGTTCATCTTGTTTTCGAAGCATATGGTTCATATTTTTAATCACATAATATTCGCTTTTGCCGCTTACTCCTTCTGCTAATAATTTTGCATGTTCAGGCAAGACTTGGACATCTTTTGACCCAGTTATTGCCAAAACAGGACACGTAATTTCTTCGAGATCATCCACAACATTGTATGCAAAATGCTCCCTCATCCATTTCGCGGGCAGTTTTTGCCCTTTTATTCGAATGACAGGAGCATCTGACTCATCCAGCCGTTTAAATAAGGTGGCCTGCTGCTTCGCGATTTTTTCAGGAATGTTTAGTAAGCGGAAGAGAAAACCTTGAAATCCTGTTGCCTTTTTCATATCATTTGCTACGTCTTTCCCTTGCCTTATCAACGTTGTCTTTAACGACTCGGCGGCGCCTGATACGAAAATAATCCCGCTAGCCTGCACCCTTTTTTGAAGGGCGGCAGCAATCATACACCCTTCACTATGGCCAAGTACAAAAACGTTTTCCGGATCAATTTTCGGATGCGTTTTTAAAAATTTAAGAGCTGCTTTGGCGTCTGATACCAAATCCCAAAAACCCGCTTCATAATAATCTCCTTTGCTTTTTCCAATTCCGCGTTTGTCATAGCGAAGCGAGGCAAACCCCCGTAAAGAAAGTTGCTCTGATAGCAGCTTAAAAGCATTGATTTTCCCCACTTTTGCATTTTCATCCCGGTCAAGCGGCCCTGAACCATGCAAAAACAAAACAGCTGGTGCCGGTGAATTTTCTTGTCCTTCCGGCAAAGCAAGCGTTCCTTGTAAGTCGACATCACTTTGAAACGTTACAACAATCTCAGCCATAATGACCCCCCTATTTACTTTTTTACCTTTGGACGATGAAGCCTCCGCTCATGTTCAGGTTCAATATGAATAAAAACGGTAGCAGAGTGAAGTTCTTTTTGAATATCTCTTTCTATTCGGTCACATAACTCGTGAGCTGTTTCCACATCCATATGTGACGGCAATACGAGGTGAAAATCAATGTATTCCTCTGGGCCTGATCTTCTCGATCTAAGATCATGATACTCAATAAATTCATCTTCATATGCCGTTATCACATTATGGATTTTCATTTCTTCTTCTTTCGTTAAACGTGTATCAAGCAAAGGCAAAAATGATTCTTTCCCAAGGGTAAACGCTTCTTTCATAATATAAATCGCAATTGCGATTCCAATCAACGGATCAAGCATATGAAAGCCAGTTAAGCTAACAAGCAACAAACTTACAGCAACCCCGATCGATGTGTAGACATCGGTGAGAAGATGCAGGGCATTTGAACTCATGGCAACTGAGCGATGTTTTTTTCCAACCTTCTGCACTTTTTTTCCAACGAAGATATTAATAACTGCACCTAGAACCATGACCAATATCCCAAGGAACGGCAGTTTTATCGGTGTAGGATTAAATAATTTCGTTACCGATTCATAAATAATCCAAATGCCAGCCACGAATATCAATAGGGTTTCAATCGTTCCCGAAACATTTTCAAATTTCCCGTGTCCATATGGATGCTCCTTATCGGGCGGCCTTGCCGATATTCTTATCGAAAAGAAGGCAATGATAGATGCCATCAGATCAAGTGAAGTATGGATCGCTTCAGAAATCACCGCAACAGATCCTGTAATGATTCCGACAACTAATTTCATTAAAAAAACAAATCCATTGCTTATAATTGATAAAGCCGCAATTTTTGCAGGGCGTTCGGGTGTCATATGCATTCACCTCTACTACACAGAGACTCAAATTCTCATTCTCCATCTATCTTATCCAATGAAATCAAGTGGGTCTAGAGAAACAAAGTTGGCTTAGGTAAAATACAGAATGAGTTGGACAAAATCTCTTCTTAAGTATGCCCGCTTCAAGAGAAAACAAAATATTGTACAAATCAAAACGCCCTTAATCTCAAACTAAAGCACCTTTAGCGAAATAATCATAAACTCTCTGGTAAATGATTTTTATACAATTCTAATGCATCAGTATGCTCCTAAAAATGATAAAATAAGACAAAAAGGAAGAATGCTAATTGGTCATGCTGGCGAGTATGTCACCAAAGGCCATTGCTGAAGTTTGGGAAGCTACAGGAGATATTCTTAATAAACACAATATTCCACATACAAGAAAGACTTTAGGAGCATTGCTCGAAGAGGAACATCTTCATTCGCTTCTTCAAAAATTGAATGCAGCTGTTGGAAGTTCTACTTGCAACCCGTATAGAATGCGGCTGACAAATGCCAACTAAAAATTGAGTAGGTTATTCCTTATAAAAGATCATGTTGGTTAGCTATTTAGGAGTGGTATTAAATGATATATGCGTTCGCGCTATTTATTTTTGCGGGACTTGCCGAAATTGGTGGAGGCTATCTGATATGGCTGTGGTTAAGAGAAGGTAAGCCTATTTATTGGGGTGTTTTCGGAGGAATAGCCTTGGCTTTGTACGGTGTTATTGCTACATTTCAAACATTCCCATCATTTGGCAGAGTGTATGCTGCATACGGAGGAGTATTTGTCATTCTTTCTGTTCTATGGGGATGGGGAATTGATAAAAAAACACCAGATTTATACGATTGGGTAGGTGCTGGCATATGTTTAGTTGGTGTCTCAGTTATGTTGTTTGCACCTCGCAATTAAATAATCTAATTCATCAAGTAAGCTGATATTTCCTAATCTATGGAGCAATCGGCTTCTTTTGATGCATGCGGAGCATTAACTTTCTAGATATCTATATCATGTAAATTTGCTAATCCCTGTTTCTTTCTTTATTTCCGCAAGGCTATAAAAAATAAGCGGCCTATTCACCCGTTTCAGCAAAACGTTTAATTCTGTCTCCAATTTCATCACGGACACGCTGAAATTCAGACCAATCTTTTCCGGCCGGGTCATCAAATCCCCAGTGTTCACGCTTTACGTGCGGTGATGTCATCGGGCATTTGTCAGCCGCATCGCCGCATAATGTAACGACTAAATCTGCATTGTTTAAAATTTCAGGATCAATAATATCGGATGTTTGATTTGATATATCAATACCAGCTTCTTTCATTGCTTTGACTGCATTTGGATTCAGTCCATGTGCCTCAATCCCGGCACTATGCACTTCCCGCTCATCACCTAAATATTTTTTCGCCCATCCTTCTGCCATCTGGCTTCTGCAAGAGTTTCCTGTACATAAGAAATAAATTGTTTTTTTAGCCATAACGTACGTCTCCTTTTAGTAAAGTAATAATGCTGCATAAAGACCTAATAAGGTGATAAACAGAATCGGAATCGTTAAGACAATCCCTGTTTTAAAATAGGTTCCCCATGAGATTTTTACTCCTTTTTGCGATAAAACATGGAGCCATACTAAGGTGGCCAAGGAGCCGATTGGGGTAATTTTTGGACCTAAATCAGAGCCAATGACATTGGCATAAATAAGCGCCTCCCTGATGGTGCCGGATGTATTGGTTTCGGCAATCGCCAATGCATCGATCATAACCGTTGGCATATTATTCATCAAGGAGGATAAGAAAGCCGCAATATATCCCATGCCAATCGTTGCCACAAACAAGCCTTGATCAGCCGTTGCTTGAATAAAGCTAGCTAACGAGTGCGTCAGCCAGGCGTTTCCCAAACCATACACGACAACATACATCCCAATTGAGAAAAATACGATATTCCACGGAGCGCCTTTTATCACTGATTTCGTGTTAACCGCATGACTTCTGCGCGCCATGAATAAAAAGAAAATGGCAATCACCCCTGCCACAATCGAAACAGGGAGTTGAATGAATTCACTTGAAAAATAGCCAATCAATAGGATTCCAAGAACATACCAGGAAAGGCTAAACATTTTCTCATCCCTAATAGCCTCTACTGGCTGCTTTAATTTAGACAAATCATACGTTTTTGGGATGCTTTTTCTAAAATAAATCAATAAGACCGTGATGGTCGCGATCAGTGAAAAAAGGTTGGGCAGAATCATTCTGGAAGCATATTCTGCGAATCCAATGTCAAAGAAATCGGCAGATACAATGTTTACTAAGTTACTTACCACGAATGGCAGCGACGTTGTATCGGCAATAAATCCACTCGCCATAATGAACGGGAAGATCATTTTTTCCTTGAAATTCAAATTACGAACCATAGCGAGTACAATGGGAGTCAAAATAAGAGCTGCTCCGTCATTCGCAAATAGTGCGGCGACGATTGCTCCTAAAATACTGACATAAACGAACATTTTGATTCCGTTGCCTTTTGCCGCCCTTGCCATATGCAAGGCAGCCCATTCAAATAATCCAATTTCATCTAATATTAAAGAGATCAGGATAATAGCAACAAACGATAATGTTGCGTTCCATGTAATGTCTATTACTGCAAAGATATCATTAAATCCAACAACTCCAATCAAAAGGGCAAGGAGCGCTCCACCACAGGCGGACCAGCCGATGTTCAGACCTTTCGGCTGCCATATAACCAAAATGAGTGTTGCTAAAAAAATGGCTGATGCTAATATTGCGGTTGTCACTGTCTAACCTCCATTAGTTGCAAGTTAAATCAAAAAAAATTGATGCATAGCATAAAAAAATTAGCAGCAGCTTCCTTTACCTGTTTTTCTAAAAATGCAGCATAATTCTTCCGAGAGCAAATTATTTACTTCTGAATCATTTAAATCATAATAACTCCATGTGCCCTTTATTTCTTTTGTAATCAGCTCTGCATCTAATAAAATCTTTAAGTGATAAGAAAGTTTAGATTGCGGCATTTCAAATACCTCTGTTAGATCACACACACATGTTTTACCTCTTTGGCAAAGCTCATACATAATTTCCAAACGCTTCTGATCCGCCAAAGCTTTAAACTTTTTTTCATATGGCTCAAACCGTTTTGGCATTTCAGTCATGATCTTATTTCCTTTCATCAACTTTTTTTAATGTTTATTTTGATGTTTATAATATACAAAATTATCCATGAGATGCGCAACTAATAAATCAATTTTTTTTGATTAATTATCCGTTATCAATGATACTAATCGTTCCTTTTCCACGCAATATGGAAAAAGCCAGCTCTCCAAGGAAAACTGGCTGGTTATGCCTTTTAATTAAAATTGAATTTTTTCTTCAAGGAAGTTTCTTAATTCAGAGATTGGCATCCGCGTTTGTTCCATTGTGTCACGATCACGAACAGTTACTTGTTTATCTTCCACCGAGTCAAAATCATATGTGATACAAAATGGTGTTCCGATTTCATCATGGCGGCGATAACGTTTCCCGATAGAACCCGTTTCATCGTAATCCACCATAAAATGCTTGGACAGCTCTGCGAAAACTTCCTTGGCACCTTCAGATAATTTTTTGGAAAGCGGGAAAATCGCTGCTTTATACGGTGCCAGCGCTGGATGGAAACGCATGACGTTCCGTGTTGTGCCATCTTCAAGCTTTTCTTCTTCATAGGCATCTGTAAGAAAAGCTAAGACTACCCTGTCCGTACCAAGTGATGGCTCAATGCAATAAGGGATATAGCGCTCATTCGTTTCTTGATCGATATAGTTAAAATCTTCGCCCGAATGATCCATATGCTGCTTTAAGTCGTAATCTGTACGTGATGCAATGCCCCACAGTTCGCCCCAGCCGAACGGGAACTTGAATTCAAGGTCTGTCGTTTCATCACTGTAGTGGGAAAGTTCATCTTCGGTATGGTCACGGAGGCGGACATTTTCTTCCGTCAAGCCGAGGTTAAGCAGCCATTTATGGCAGAACTCTTTCCAATATGCGAACCATTCTTTCTCTTCGCCGGGCTTGCAGAAAAATTCAAGCTCCATTTGTTCAAATTCTCTTGTGCGGAATGTGAAATTCCCTGGCGTAATTTCATTTCGAAAACTTTTTCCAATTTGCGCGATGCCAAATGGAAGTTTTTTCCTCATCGTTCGTTGGACGTTTTTAAAGTTAACGAAAATACCTTGCGCTGTTTCCGGGCGTAAATAAATTTCGTTTGCGCTTGATTCTGTAACGCCTTGATGGGTTTTAAACATTAAATTGAACTGGCGGATATCCGTGAAATCCTGTGCTCCGCATTCTGGGCAGACGATGTTATGCTCTTTCATCAATTCTTCCATCTTGCTGAAAGGCAGCCCGTCAACGACAAGGTCAATGCCTTTCTCTTCGAGCTTCTCTTCAATTAACTTGTCAGCACGATGCCTTGCTTTACACGCTTTACAGTCAACCATCGGATCGTTGAAGTTGCCAAGATGTCCGGAAGCTTCCCATGTTTTCGGGTTCATCAAAATTGCTGCGTCCAGTCCGACATTGTACGGCGATTCCTGTACGAACTTCTGCCACCAAGCTTTTTTAACATTGTTTTTCAGTTCTACACCGAGCGGGCCGTAATCCCAAGTGTTCGCCAAACCTCCGTAAATCTCCGATCCCGGAAAAACAAAACCCCGGTGCTTGGCATGTGCTACAATATCATCCATTGATTTTGTCATGTTTATATCCATTCCTTTCGCTTCGCTCAAGGCACAAAACGCTATGAAACAATTGTGCCTCGA
>NZ_QCZG01000047.1 GCF_003097615.1 Pueribacillus theae | reverse complement strand
GGTCGGCAAGGAGCATTCCGCAAAAAGGGCCAGCTGCAATTTGGCCCAGCTCAATCACTTTAATTCCTGCTAAAGGTGCTTCATGAACAAAATGATTCATCGTCTACCTTCCTTTGCCTGTTCATTTCTTTTTCCTGCATTTAACTACCAGTAAAACCGATAAGTTTCTTTTACTGAGACTGTGACAGGGTGAACTAGTGGAAGTTATACTCTGTGTATGCTGGGGATGAGAAAAACCCTACTGTAGTCAATCCCTCATTGAAATCTTCTTACTCAACAGAATATCTCACAAACTCGCTCGTATATACTTATTTATATTTTCCACCTATGAAAGAGATTCACAAAATTCTCGTAAACCGATGCACGTATGTTGAGGGATGTGTGATTATTTTCGCTTCCAAAGTAAAGCAGTGTCTAGGGTTTTCTCATCCTCCATAACGTCATGAATTACATTTCCTATCTCCATTGGACAAAAGTATGAATGAAACTTAATCCCTTCAAATCAGACACTGACACTCAAGCAATGATTGGTCTTATTTCCGTTACGGCCGTTATCAACGCCGAATTATTATGGAACAAATGTACTTTCAACCAACATCGGTCTTGACCACTTGTCATACTCATCGCCATTTCGTTGGTTTGTGATTGGGAAATTTAATGTTACTTATTTCACCAACCCAGCTAAAAATAATGTAGAAATTGCCATTTATTCATTAACCAATTTTATTTGGTTCGTTGGGGATTTATGCAAGTCCGATATTTTACCTGCTTTTTGAATAAAACTGTCTGCTTGTTGTGGATAAGCTTTTGATAACTCCTGTCCTAAAGCAATTAGCCGATCCAAATCAATACCAGTTTGAATACCCATTTCTTCTAAGCCATGAACCAAATCTTCTGTCGCGATATTTCCACTTGCATTCGGTGCATAAGGGCATCCTCCAAATCCAGCTACAGAACTGTCAAAATCGACTATTCCTTCCTTCAAGCCTGCAACAGCATTGGCAAAAGCCATTCCCCTAGTATTATGAAGATGGAGTGAAAAGTTGAAGTGAGGATACGCATCTCTTAATGTCGCAATGATACGCTTCACCTTAACCGGATTAGCCATACCTGACGTATCAGCAAGTGAAATATCGTGAATTCCAAGCTCATCATACTTTTTGCATATCGCAAGATGTCTTTCAACTGGGATTTCACCTTCGTAAGGGCATCCGAAAGCAACCGAGATAGAACCGGAAACTTTAACCGTTGTTTCTTTTGCCCTTTTAACAAGTGAATCGAACTGAGCCATTGCTTCCATAGTTTTACGGTTTGCATTACTCAAGCTGTGGGAATCCGAAGCCGATAACATTAATTTCACTTTATCAACATTCGAGGCAATGGCGCGTTCTAAGCCATGTAAATTGGGAACCAGTGCGCGCAATTTTACATTGTTCTTCCGATTAATCCTGTGTAACACTTCATCCGCATCTTTCAACTGCGGGATTGCCTTTGGATGAACGAATGATGTGACTTCTATTTGTTTAAATCCACATTCCATCAACCCGTTAATGAATGAGATTTTTTCATCTACAGGAACAGTTTCTTTTAAACTTTGAAAACCATCACGTGGACATACTTCAGCAATTGTCACTTCTTTTGGTAAGTTCACCATCTTACAACTCCTTAATTTTCTTCCAAAGTGTTGTTCGACTAATTCCTAACTTTTCGGCTACAATACTTCTATTGTTATCATTCATCTCCATAACTTTTTTAATTATTATTTTTTCCATTTCATCCAATTTATCGACGCCCAATAATATCATATTTCGACTTTGTCTTTGATCAACAGGTTCGTTAATTTCTTGATTTCCCTTTAATTGATCAAATTGTATCTCTTCCATAAGGTCTGAATATTCAAATCCCCCAGTTACTGCCATGCGTTCAACGATGTTCCCCAATTGACGAATGTTTCCGGGCCAGTAATACTGATAAAAAAACTTTTTCAAATCACTAGGAGCCTTTTGCCATGAAAAATGTATCCCATGTTTTAGAAATAGATGTTCCATTAAATAGGGAATATCATCGATGTGATCTCTTAAAGGAGGTATTTTTAGCCTCAAAATATTTAATCGGAAATACAGATCTTCTCTAAAAGAACCATCCTGTACCTTTTCCCATAGGTTTTTATTTGTAGCAGCAATGACTCGAACATCTACAGGAATAAGCTTGTCTCCTCCTACTTTCATCACTTCTTTTTCTTGCAAAACACGTAATAACATGGCTTGGATTTTATTTGAAATTTCCCCAATTTCATCCAAAAAAATACTGCCACCATGTGCTAATTCAAAAACTCCAGCTTTTCCCCCTTTTTTTGCTCCTGTAAATGCACCATCTTCATAGCCAAACAGTTCACTTTCCAAAAGTGTGTCGGAAAGAGCTGCACAATTTACAGCTACGAATGGTCCGTCTTTTCGACGGCTCTCTGAATGGATTCCCTGAGCTATCAATTCTTTTCCTGTACCGCTTTCACCCGTGATTAGAACAGTCGAATTTGTAACGGCATATTTTTTTGCCTTCATTATTACTTGCTTCATTTTTTCATTATTTGTAATGACATCATTCAAACTATGTTTTGCAACCAAGCCTTTTTTATAAATTTCTTTGCGTATTTTAGTTTCCAGTTGTTGAATTTTGTTAATTTCTTTTAGCGTATAAAGTTTACCAAATAAATTAGACTGATTTTCAATTTCAATTGATTCTAAAATAAATTTCCCAGTCTTTAGATTTAAAATTTTGTTTTTTGATACATTTTCCTCTAACGCTTCTGCAATTGATTGTAAATTTGCCTCTTTAATATTTAAACCTATTATTTTTTCGGAGTTTACCCCCAAAACTTTTTCCGCCATTGGATTAAAATAAACAATTTTTTTGGATTTATCCGTTAAAAAAATGGGTTCTCCTACAAAATTAATAATCGTATTTAGTTGTTCAACTTTTTCCCTAGCATCAATCCTGTATTGAGCAATATCGTTTGCTCGAATAATAGCCCTTTCAATCATTCGAGGGCTTGTTGAAATATAATTTGATTGCATTCCTTTTTCATGAATGTATTTCTTTGCCCGTGTCCCGCCTCCAACCAATACATTTACTTGGTCAAGGTATGCCCTTTCAATTTGTTCAATAAGTTCCTGCCAATTTTGATAAGGATACAATATAACCTCAAACCCCAAAATCTCATTTAACTTATTAAAATTATATAGGTACTTCTGATCAACAAATGTTAAAAAACCAATTCGTTCTCCTATATCTTTAGCTCTCCAAAATGCTTCCAGAAAATCAAAGTCACTATTATCACAATGGATTATAGGACGATTAATATTAGATTTACTAATTTCATGAAGTGTGCCCGCACGACTAATTATGACTTCTATACAAGGGTTTTCGTCGATCTCCTTTTTAATTTTATCCGCAGCTTCATCCATCATAGCCTCGATAACTTTGACAGGTATATTGATTTCTTTTGAGATTGATGAAATCAACTCCGTCATTTCCGGATAAGGTGAAGTCATTAAAATTTTTTCGATTTCAATCCCCTCCCATCATTTAAAATCAGGAATTTGAAAATATAACAACGGGGCATGCTGTTGGGCACCTAGTGTATCTCTCTCTCCGTACGATCCGGATGACTTCTCTCTTGCCATCGTAATTTTTATTGCTCGAGCTGGGGTATAACCTTCTACACATAAAATACTAGATTCTTTAATGTCATACAGTGCAGAAATTGTTTTCTTTGTAATAATTTCGTTTTCAATGACTTGTTGAAAAACTTCTCGATTTTTAAATATCAAATCAATCGTAATTTCAAATGGTCCCGAGTTTTTGCTACGTAACACCTCAAGATATTGTTTTAAAACTCCCATTATGATTCCTCTCCTATTATCTGAAAATGGGTTTTAAATAGTTTACTTGGATCATATACATCCATTAAGTGATATATGGTGAATTCAAAGACTTCTCCCCCTTCTAAATCGGGAAAAGGAATTGCCAAATTACCGGAGGTTGCCATCCTGCCAGTATAGTGATAATGCAAAATTGTTGAACGCACAAATGAACAAATGGCTTTGGATAAATCTTTCGACGGAGCGACAACTTCGATCACTAATCCGATCTCAATTGGGTTAAAATTAGTTTTTGGTTCTCTTTCTCCCATAACACCATTTTTACCATAAGTGATAAAGTGCAAATGAAAATCGATCCCGTGTAATATCGAAAAATAATCCTCAGCTCTCTTCAGACTGTAATCCAGAATTTCATTGATTTTTTCTATTGCAATGGGGTCACGAATTCCGGCTATCACCACTTGCCGCCAACCTACAGAACGAACACCTTCCAATTTTAATTTGTATGGAATCTCATAGTATCTTGTTCCACTAACCCTTACAACGTAGGGATTCATTTGCTCGTATTCACAATTACTTAAATCTAGCTTAAAGCCGGGTCCGTTATGGATATAGGGATGGGATTTTTCGTATAGAACATGGGCAGCCACTGAGGTCACATTACATTTTCTTTCTTCTTGCAATGAATGAATTTCAAAAAAATCTTTATGCAACACGCCAAATGCACAATCTCCTGCCGTACCAGGTTTTAAACAAAGTGCACCACATTCTAGAATTTTGCCCATATGCCAAGATATCCCTTTATCAAAACCATTCATTATACAAAAACTAGCAAAAATGGCTGGATCATATGCTCTACCACAAATAATTAATTGAGCATTTGATTTTAAAGCTTCCATAATTGGTTCGGCGCCCATTTGAGCGACAATCTTGTTTGTATCATTTAATAGTTGGTGATTTAATTCATGAACGGGACCCAATGGAGAGATAGTTCCGTCATGAAGTGATTTTTCAACTTCTGCTTTTTCTATATCAGCGTGTATTGCAGCAGTATTAAACTTTACCTTTGCTTCATTACAAATTTCTTCAACAATTTGTACTGTCCAGTCAACTCCACTGTGACAACCAGCTCCACCTGCGCTCCCGATAATTACTGGAATATCAAGTTTCTTAGCTTCAGTTAGAATAATTGTTAAATCCCGATGAACTGCAGCTTTACTGACAATACCAGTTCCTTTACCTAATTTTTGCGGTCCGCCATCAGTAGAACCAGCATCAACAGCTATCAAATGTGGTTTTTTATCCAAGCCATTTTGAAACGCATCCACTGAGAAGCCATATCCAAGAATTCCACATGGAGCTAAAATTCGTATTTCCTCCATTCAATCATTCCCCTTTTACTTATTCCTTTTTATTCATCCCAAAAATAACCTATTCAGTTCTATCTCTATTCTTTCGTAAAAATCATGAAAGTAGCCATTCCTGAAGCAATGACTTTATCACTTTCATTGACGATTTTTGCTTCTCCCACAGCAATCGTTTTCCCTAAACTAACTACCTTGCCTTTTCCAATCAGCAGATTGCCAACACCAGGACGTATATAATTCACCTTCATTTCAACAGTAGCGGCACTCTGGTTATTTGATAGGAGAGAGCGAATTGATGCGCCCACAGACGCATCAATCAAACTGGCGATCACCCCACCATGTACAGTTCCCCTTCGCTGCAATAGCTCCTCCTTAACGGGAAGCTCAATTCGAGCTGTCCCATCTCTAAGTTCCACTTCACGAAGACCAATAAATTTCCAATAGGGACTGGGAATGACCTCAGATTCATTATTTCTCATAAGACACCCGCCTTTTCACTATGTTTCTGCAAAAGTGACTGATATTTTACGAGTTGGCTCATTACATTGACAACTCTTTCCGGTGTAGGATAAACAGGAAATTTTTCCGAATGGTAAAATTCCATAGCTTTTGGAGCAATCATTTGAGCCCCAAGTCGACCTAATACAATAGGTTTTTGATGTGTTTTAAAAACTTCTAAAATAGATTTTGCAATAATAAAAGCCCCTGGGTCCGCATTTGTAGTCAACATGATAATTACACCATCAATATTACGATCTTTAATTAATGTTTCTATTACACTTTTAAACATTTCCGGTTTTGCGATGACCTCCGCTGTCACATCGACTGGATTTGTAGCGGAACCAAATGGTGGAATTAACTGTTCAATAACGGTTGCATCATTTAAGGACGGTACACTTAATCCATGGGATTCACATAAATCAGCGATGACACTGCATGCACCGCCTGAGGCAGTTAAAACACCGATACGGTTTCCTTTTGGTAACGGCTGAATTTCAAATGCTCTTGACACATCAATTAATTCTTCAATTTTCCTTGCCCGCAAAATACAAAGTTTATCGAAAACTGACGAATATACATTATCATCGCCTGCAATTGAACCAGTATGGGATTGTACCGCTCTTTTACCAACATCTGATCTTCCAGTTTTATAAATAATAACTGGTTTTTTTTGAGACAATGCTTTCTCAGATGCGGTTTTAAAAGCTTCAGCATCCTGAATACTTTCCATAAAGGCTGAAATCACTTTAGTTTCCTCGTCTTCTGATAATGCATGGATAAAATCGGAGGTAGTCAAATCAGCTTCATTGGCAACACTAATCCATCTGCTAAACCCTGCTCCTTCTTCCCATGCCCTGCTTAATAGTGCACTGCCCATAGCACCACTTTGGGAAATAAAGCCGATATGTCCTAAAGTTCTCTTTTTTGCTTCCAAAGCGGCACCAAAAGCAGTAAATATTTTTTTCGAAGGACTTGCAATACCAATCGAGTTAGGTCCTAATAATTTAATTCCCCCATCCCTGGCAATCTTAGTAACTTGTCGTTGTAACTCTTTACCTTCGTCTCCTACCTCAGCAAAGCCCGACGAATAAATAATGGCGGTTTTTACGTTTTTCTTTACGCAATCCTTGAGAACAGATAGAACGTATTTTGCACCAACGATAATACATGCCAGATCAATTTCCGAAGGGATTTCCATAATATTTGAATAGGCTTTATAACCTTTAATTTCATCTGCCGTCGGGTGAACTGGATATAATTCTCCCGGAAATTCATTTTCAACGATGTATCGGAATAATCTGCCCCCATTCTTCTTTTCATTTGTGGAAGCTCCTATCACTGCAATTGATTTAGGATTTAACATACTAGATAGTTCATCCATCGTCCTTACATTATTATATTTAGGTTTTTCATCTTTACTTCCTTGACCAATTCGAACGTCACAAATTGTCGCCTTATCTCCATGAAAAATAATTGGATTTAGATCCATTTCCTCAATCTCAGGATGATCATCAATAAGTTTATTTAAGCCCTTTACTATATTCAAAAGGTTATCAATATTTATGCCTTCTTCACCACGATATCCTTTCATTAAAGAAGCTCCTTTTAAAGAACCAATCATCTCATATATTTCTTCTTCGCTGACAGGCATCATTTTAATAGAAAAGTCTCTCAGTACCTCGACAAAAACACCACCGAGACCAATAATCAATTGGTGAGAAAAAACGGGATCTTTTTTCACACCAACGATCATTTCTAACCCTTTTTCAACCATTTTCTGAACAAGAATGCCATCAACATCTGCTGAAGGATCATATTCATGTGCATTTTCTAAAATTTCGTCATAGACTTGACTTAGTTGAGTTCCATTTTCAACATTAACTCTCACAATTCCGGCATCACTTTTATGGATGATTTTTTCCGACATACCTTTTAATACAACAGGGTATCCTATCGTCTCTGCAAGGGTTAATGCTTCTTCCTTTGAAGTTGCTAAATTTGACTGTGCAACTGGGAGGGAATATTGTTGTAATAATTTACTTCCTTCATATTCCGTCAAAAATCTCTTATCTGAACTCCCCATCCATCTTCCCTCCTTGTTACTTCCGTTGACTAAATTTCATTTGGAATACATCTTTAGCAATGTTGTTTTTTAACATTTCCAGTGTTCCACCAGCGATCATCCAACCACGTACTCTTCGAAAAATATACTCTACTGGAGATTCATCAGAATAGCCATACCCTCCCAGAATTTGCACAGCTTCATGTGCAACTTCGAACGCTGCAGTGTTTGCATAAAATTTAGCAATCGAAGTTTCAACAGGAACAGGTGCACCTTTATCTGCATTAGATGCTGCACGATATAACAAGAGCCTTGCCGCATCAAGCTTTACCTTCATTTCAGCCACTTTCCACTGAATTCCTTGGAACTCAGCAAGTGATTTTCCAAACTGCTCTCGAACTTTTGCATGTTCAACTGCAATATCAAAAGCAGCCTGAGCCAAAGACATCGCCCTTGTCGCATTACCGATCCGTTCTACATTAAACATTGTAAATAATTTCCGGAAACCATTTTCCGAAATCAAAATATTTTCAACAGGTACTTCGCAATCTTCAAAGTAAAGTGCGCAGTGTTCCTCCCCTGACATATGTCTTTCTGTTTTTCCACGAGTAAATCCTGGCGAGCCACTTTCCACAAGTACTGCACCTGATGATTTGACTCCTTCACCAAAACGTGCCCATACAACATAGTAAGAATTGTGTGGACCGTGTGTGTTAAATATTTTTGAACCGTTAATAATGACCTTATCTCCACGAACTTCTGCAGTCGTTTTTAAATCTGTTGTTGCAGACCCGGCATTCGGCTCTGACATACCGACAGAAATTAATTTTTTTCCTGCTAATATTCCAGGTAAAACTCTCTTTTTTAACTCCGGTTTCCCAAAAGCAGATAATTGACGTATAGCGCCAAAGTTTCCGACTTGAAACATGTCTGCAGTGTGCGGACATACTTTGGCTAGCTCCTCCATCACAATTAAGGCATCTAGTAAACTGCTCCCTTGTCCCCCATCTTCTTCAGCGAGTGTCATTCCCATTAAACCATGTTCTGCAAGAGCTTGAGCATTTTCCCAAGGAATTTTACCTGTTTTTTGCCACGTAAAAGCTTTTTCCGAAAACTTCTCTTTAGCCAAAGAACGAATCCATTTTTTGACCTGTAACTGTTCCTCTGTTAAATGAAAATCCATTTTTTCACTCCTCGTAATCTTTATCTTTTTCATGAATGATTTACTCGAAAATTTAGATACTATTTTCAAATTCTCCATTTTCCAAATTTTCAACTTCTTTTTTTCTTGTAAAATAAATCAATACCGCTAGAATTCCTAAAAGAATAAATCCTATTATATCTGTTATTAATTCTGGTGTAATTAATAAAAGCGCTGTTCCTATTGCCAAAATACGCTCGTACCAGGTTAAATTTCTTCTATAAAAACCTGTTAAACCTACCGCCAAAACAAACACACCAACCGTGGCCATAATAAATGCCCAAATAATATTTAGAGGGGGACCCTGAGCAAGCAATTCGGGACCGAAAATAAACATATACGGAATAATAAACGCGACTAACCCTATCTTTGCCGATGTAAAACTCGTTTCCATAGGATCGCTTTTGGCAATCCCTGCACCTGTATAAGAAGCTAGTGCAACAGGTGGTGTGATAGGTGCTAAACATGCAAAATAAAACACAAACATATGTGCAAATAACGGTTCCACACCAAGTTTAATCAAAGCCGGTGCTGTTAAAACACCCAACAAAATGTAAGAAGCTGTAGGTGGTAACCCCATCCCCATAATGATACAAGCCACCATAGTTACTACTAGCGTTAATAAAATTGAGCTTTCACCTAAATTAACCATTAATGTCGTTAGCCTAACACCAATACCAGTCAGATTAGCAACCCCCACTACAACTCCTGCTGTTGCACATGCAACAGTTGTTAATAACATTCCTTTTGCACCATCTTCAAGCGCCTTCGTTAAAAAATTCCAATCTACTTGTTTAAAATACAAAACAACATAAGAAACGACTATTGCAACAATTGACCAAAATGCGGAAAACATTGGTGAAGCTTTCGCAAATACTAATAAATAAATCAACATCCCCAAACCAATATAGAGGTGAAATCCTTTAAAAAATACCTCTTTAAAAACCGGAAGTTCATCTTTAGCCATTCCTTTTAGGTTCTCTTTAGCAGCTTCAAAATCCACATAAAAGTATACTGACAAATAATATAAAATGGCAGGTATTGCCGCCGCAATAATAATTTTAGCATATGGAATACCAGTCATTTCTGCCATAACGAAGGCGCCAGCTCCCATAATTGGGGGCATGATTGAACCACCTGTAGATGCCACCGCTTCAATAGCCCCAGCGACTTTAGGTCGATAACCGACACTTTTCATTAATGGAATCGTAAATTGCCCGGTCGTTGACACATTTGCCACAGGACTACCAGAAACTGTTCCCATTAAAGCACTCGATATAACGGCTACTTTTGCGGGCCCTCCGCGGAATCTTCCACCGACAATGTATGCCAAGTCAATAAATACCTTCCCCGCTCCGGTTGCATTGAGAAATGCCCCAAAAATGATGAATAGTGCTACAAAGGTTGCAGCTACCCCTAATGTTGTTCCCCAAAGTCCATCCGTAGACATATACATCAAAGAAATGAAGCGATTCGTCGACATGTTAGTAGAGTGAAAGATTCCCGGAAGTATCGCACCAAAATATGAATAAAAAATAAATAATGCTCCAATTGTCGCTAAAATCCATCCAGTAACCCTTCTCGTTGCTTCCAAAACTAAAAGGATTGTGACTATTCCAAAAAAGATATCAAACATATTAGGATCTCCAACCCTAAAAAGAAGATCTTCATATGTTAGGAAGATATAAATACAAGATCCAATTGCTAAGAGAATAGCTAGAAAATCAATCCATCGCCACTTTTTTGAAAAATGAACAGGATAAAGCAAAAATATTAAAATTAATACTAAAGTAAGGTGCAAACTTCGTTGCAACATTGCCGTTAAAAGACCGAATCCGCCAGTATATAGTTGAAAAAGAGAAAGCACTATCGCAATAAATAAGACAAGTCTTTTCATGATATTTTTCGAATCTTGTACACCTTTTCCCATATAAACCTTTCACTCCTTCCAAGCTAATCAAAGGAGGAGAATCCCCTCTTCTCTTATTGGCTTAAAACGCCTTTTTCCTCAAAATACTTTTTAGCACCCGGATGGAGCTCAATCACATTTTTCGGTGCCGATTCAAGTGTCATTTCTTTCATAGAATTGTGGGCAGCATGTACATCATCAATATGATCAAAAATTTGCTTTACAAATTCATAAACTATTTCTTCATCTACATCAGCCCCTGCAACAACCTGAGTATTTACTGCAAGCGTTTGAATGTCTTCATCTACACCATCATAGGTACCACCAGGGATGGTTTCTCCATAAATTGCTTCCTGTGCAGCATTAACTTTTTCTACCTCTTCATCAGTAAATGGAATTACAACGATGTCTCGAATAGCAGCTAAATCTTGAACAGCCGGCGTAGGTACTCCCGCCCAAACAAACGCAGCATCAATTTGCCCATCCTTCATACCGTCAGCAGCTTCCGAAAAAGACAGATACTGCTGCTTTACCCCTGAATCATAAGGAAGCCCTAAACTCTCAAGTGTAATTTGACTCTTTACCTCAGAACCACTTCCAGGTGCACCAACAGCTACTTTTTTCCCTTCTAGATCACTAAAGGATTTAATACCTGAATCAGCCAAGGCAACAAGATTAAGCGGCTGAGAATACATACTAAATAGGCCTTTCAGTTCATCTTTTCGAGGTTCTCCTTCAAACTCCCTTTTACCGTTATAAGCATCAACTGCACTGTCTCCACCTAGCATTGCAAACGCTACTTCCTTATTATCAATAAGTCGAACATTTTCAACAGATCCGCCTGAAGCCTGGTTAGTGACATCAAGCACATTGCTATTATTATTCACAATTTGAGTAAATGCTGCACCAACGGCATAGAACGTACCGCTAGTTCCTGCAGTCGTTAAAACAACACTCTGTGTTTCTCCTGAAGTCGAGTCAGAAGATCCTTCTAATCCTGAATCTGCTTCACCACCATTGCTTGAAGTACTTTCTCCAATAGAGCCACCACAAGCTGCTAAAATCAACACAAACGCAAAAGTCAAAATTAACGAAAGTATTCGAAAATTCTTCATATCATTTTATTCCTCCCTAGACTTTTTGTTTTGCTTTTTCCTTTCGAATCCCTAACTCATACTCTGCGATTAGAACTCTTTGCAAATCATTATTCCCTTCAACTATTTGAAGAACTTTTGCATTTCTTGCATATCGTCCTATTGGATATTCGTCAGAAACACTGTACGCACCGAAAATTTGCATGGCATCAATTGCGGATTTCATTGCCACATCGGCAGCATACATTTTCGCCATACCAGCTTCTTTTCTAGCCCTTTCTACACCTTGATCTCTAAGCCAAGCCAATCGATATGTTAAAAACCTTGCCGCTTCAATTCCTACAGACATGTCAGTAATTTTAGATTGTACGAGTTGATAATTGGCAATCGCTTGTCCCAATACGATTCTATCCTTTGCGTAATTTACAGATTCCTCCAAGCATGCCTGTGCTAGACCCAATGCTCTCGAAGCAACGACTAAACGACCATTTTCAACGGCTGCCATCGCAACTCTTAATCCTTCTCCTTCATTTCCGACCCTATTTTTAATAGGGACTCTACAATCTTCAAAGATTAACTCGCCAACAGGGGAAGCTAAATCTAAACTTATTTTTAATAAGCGCCGATCGAAAACCAGGTGAATCCGTATCGACAATAAAAGCTGTAATTCCCTTTTTTCCTTTTTCTTTATCAGTAACTGCGAACGTTAAAAACCACCTAGCAGAACTAATACCGCTTATCCAAATTTTACTTCCATTAATAATGTATTCATTACCTTTTCTGACTGCGGTTGTTTCCATTGCTGCCACGTCGGTTCCTGAATGTGGCTCTGTTAGACCAGTGCCTCCTATTATTTCACCCTTTGTAAGAGGCGATAAATATTTTTGTTTTTGTTCTTCTGTTCCATATTTTAAAATTGCGGAACCTACGAGACCACTTGCTCTTCCCATGGCTGAGCCTATTGTCACACATGTTTTTGCCATTTCCTCAATACCAACAATAGCGTAGTAAAGTCCATGTCAGACCCGCCATATTTTTCAGGAATCACCCCACCTAACATACCGAGTTCTCCCATTTTTTTAGTAATATGGACGGGATAGGGCTTCTCTTCTCGATCACATTCCGTAACATAAGGTGCTACTTCTTTTTGTGCAAACTCTCTAACCATTTTTTGATAAGTTTTTTGTTCATCTGTCAATGAAAAGTCCACAAAATGTCCCTTTCATGGTTTTTAGAATTTTATTAGTGCACCTCCGACAATCACCCCCTTAGTTTTTTTGCATGAGAAACACCCGAGCACATTCATTAAGACATTGGGGAACTGTGCTAGTATTATCTAAAAAATTTTTTTCAACAAATTACCCTTAATTGATAAAACCTTTTGAATCCAATTTTCCATTTCTTTTTCACCAATAATATCTTTACAATTGGTTGAAAATTTTTTAATTACATCTTTCATTGTCATTGGATTTGGAGGCTCTCCAACTTTTTTATCATAACTGAATTCGTGCTCTTCGCCGTTTTCCATTGTAATTTTAATATTCGTTTTTCTAGTCTTTGGATATAATAGTTCACAATCGGAATCTTCAGTTACATCAATTAAATTCATTAGGTGATTGATGTTCTCCCGATCCTCTCTATCAACATCGAAACTTTTTATAATGACATCATCATCTATCAGCGAAACAGCAGCCGCATACGGAATACTCATCTGCGCATCGATCAAAGTATTTATAACTTTATGATTATGATAGGAGGCAACTTTATGAACACCAATTCTCATTTTTTTGATTTCTTTTATATCGAAATTCCTGTGATTCTTTTTAAATTCTTTCAAAGCTTCAATTACTACATGAAGGTGTCTACAAGCAGGATAAGGTTTAATATAAATATTAAATAACTCTAAATCCTTTGAAAAATCTTGTATAGGTGTTTCTGAGAAAACATCAAATAATCCATCTTTTCTTTCAAAAATATTTGCAGGACCTTGAAGACCTTCTAGTGCTAATTCTGCAGCAATAATTCCATCCCTTGCCGCAATACCTGGGTGAATTCTTTTCACTTCTGAACCACTTCCAAGAAATGCGAATGTACCACCAGCAAAACTAAGAGCATTTCCAAACGCGGAAGTCATCTCTTGATGTTTACCACCTAATAAAACAGTGACTGCCGCGGCTGCACCAAATACACCGGCTACAGGTGTATTATGGAACCCCTTTTCGCGTGAATAAGGGTGAATTGTCGAGGCAATTTTTATGGCAACTTCATAACCGACAAGAACTGCCCTAATAAGATCCTCACCAGTTTTTTCGTATTTTTCAACACAAGCCATTACAGCTGGAAAAATGACACTATTAATATGAACGGAACCTTTCGTAAACCCATCATCAAAGTCAAGGCTATGAGCACTTGTTCCATTAACAAAGGCAGCATTGACATGTGTTAGTTTTTTATCAAATCCAAGTGCCTGTGAGTCACTCCCCCCTAATTTATTGAAATAATTAAAAACACGTTTTCCAGTCTTTGTTTTCGAACCAGTGTATACTACAGCCAAATAATCAAGAAATGATTTCTCGAATTGTTCGATAATCTGATCATTCAATGGTTTTTGATTAACATCCATCGCATAATTAATTAAACCCTCGGTAAAACCCATTTTAAAACCCCCTTTTACCTCTATATTTATTAGCAAGTTTTATGCCAAATATGAAAATACGAAATCATTCTGCATTTATCAAAAAGAATGTCTATATAATGGACACTATTGTTCATTATCTAAACAATTGACATTTAAAAAGTAGACAGATTAACTTCCCTTCCAATTTGGCGTTCTTTTCTCAAGGAAAGCTTTTGCACCTTCAATTCGGTCCTCACTAACATATACATTTGGACCAATATCAAGTTGCAATGCTTGAAATAGTGACATCCCCATTGTTTTCCAGATTGTTTCCTTCATACGCTGAATAGAAAGAGGAGCGCATTCACAAATTTCATTTGCAATTTCAGACGCACGCTTTAGCAATTCATCATTGTTAGATAATACTTCATCAATTAACCCAATCCTTAGAGCTTCATTTGCATTAATTAATTTACCTGTATAAAGTAACTTAGCCGCAATACTAGGTGAAATTAATTTCGGTAAAATCGTAGACCCAAAAGTTGCACCCATTCCTCTTTTTGCTTCAGGCAAACCAATGATACTATTCGCGCTGGCAAGACGGATATCACATGAGAGAGCAATTTCACAGCCCCCTCCAACTGCAGCACCATTTATTGCACTGATTACTGGCTTCCATGTCTGGATGATACCTTCAAACAAGCGTCCTCTTAATGGTTTTCTTTTATCTGGAGATTCCTTTAGATCCCTTCCACTACAAAAGGCTTTCTCTCCGGTGCCGGTGATTATTAATACTCTTGACTCACTATCTTTCTTAAACTCCAGGAGATATTCCAAAAATAGATCTGACATTTCAGAATCAATTGCATTTCTTTTTTCTGGTCGATTTAAATATAAATAGGAGATTTTATGTTTCTTTTCATAGATAATTGAATTCATTTTAAATTACCTTCCTTTGAAATTCGGTTTCCTTTTATTCAAAAAAGCAGAAACTCCTTCTTTATGATCTTCTGTTTCTTTTATAATGGCATAGTGGGAAGATATAAGATCCAATGCATGTTCCAATTCCATATTTCTAGATTGTTGAACTGCCCTCTTCATCATCCGCATCGCGATTTGGGGTCCATATGCAATCTGCTTGGCAAACTCTAACGTTTTTTCCATAAATTCTTCTTGAGGGTAGACATGATTTACTAATCCTAATCGTAATGCCTCATCTGCAGAAATGAATTTACCTGTCCATAGAAGTTCGTATGCCTTGGCTTCGCCAACAATTTTTGGTAAAAAATAAGCACCTCCATCCCCCGGTACCAAACCAACTTTAACGTAGCCTTCGCTCACTTTAGTTGAATCCACCATGAACCGGATATCAGCCATAAGTGCCATGTCTAATCCCGCACCGACTGCAGGGCCGTTAATAGCTGCAATAACTGGTTTATCCATCGTTTTTAAGGTAAGCGGAACGCGGTGGATATTTTTCCACAGCTTGTTTTTATTGTCCAAAGGTGTTTGATTAGGAGTCATTCCACCTACGTCCCCACCTGAACAAAATGCATCTCCTGCTCCCGTAACCACTACAACATGAACATTGTCATCTTCCTGAGCTTCTTGCAAAGATTTAACCCAGGCTTCAATCATTTCACGATTAAAGGCATTCTTCTTTTCTGGTCGATTTAAAATTATAATTTGGATATGATCCTTAACTTCTTTTAAAATAGTAGAACCCATATTTTATCCTCGTATCCTTTCATTTTGACCTGCAAATTGTCTGTAGACTTTATGTAATAGTCCTCCATTTCTGTAATAATCTATTTCCACATAGCTATCTAACCGTACAATAACACCAAAATTAAATGAGGTACCATCTTTACGTTCTATGGAAACGGTAACAATTGCTCCAGGATTTAATGCACCTTCTAAACCGAGAATATCAAACTTTTCGCTGCCTGTAATACCCAACTCTTTCCAGCCCTCACCATCTTTAAATTGAAGAGGGAGTACGCCCATTCCAACTAAATTACTTCTGTGTATTCTTTCAAAACTTTCTGCAATAACAGCTTTCACACCTAATAAGTAGGTTCCTTTTGCTGCCCAATCTCTCGCGCTTCCCATCCCATATTCTTTGCCTGCTAAAATAATGAGCGGGGTATTTGTTTCTTTATATTTACATGAAGCTTCATAAATAGACATCAACTCATTAGTAGGGATATAAGTGGTATATCCTCCTTCTTTACCTTCTGCCAAATGATTACGAAGACGAACATTGGCAAATGTTCCACGAATCATGACATTAATATTTCCACGTCTTGAACCATACGAATTGAAATCCAGTGGTCTGACCCCTTTTGTAATCAAGTACTGTCCTGCAGGACTTTGTTTTAGTATGCCGCCAACGGGGGAAATATGATCGGTTGTAACATTGTCTCCCAATAATGCGAGTGTTCTTGCATTACGTATATTTTTTGTATCATTTACCTTTAGCTGAACATCTTTAAAGAAAGGCGGTTCTTGTATATAAGTGGAACTTTCACCCCATTCATACAGCTTACCCTCAGGTATGTCGATATCATTAAATTCTTTATTTGCCATAAAAATATTACTATATTCTGATCTGAACAGATCAGGTGTAATATTTATAAATTGTTCTTGTATTTCTTTGGAAGTAGGCCAAATATCTTTTAGAAAAACAGGTTTTCCATCGTTATCATATCCAAGAGGGTCATGTTGAAAATCGATATTAAGCGTTCCTGCTATTGCATAGGCTACAACTAACGGCGGTGAGCATAGATAGTTGCTTTTTATAAGTTCATGTATTCGACCTTCAAAATTTCGGTTGCCACTCAACACAGATGATACGTGCAAGTTATTTTCAGATATTGCCTTCGATACTTCACTTGGCAACGGACCGGAATTCCCCATACAAGTAGTGCAACCATAACCTGAAACAAAAAATCCAAGTTTTTCAAGATACTTTAACAGGTCTGAGTTTCGCAAATATTGAGTAACAACAGTCGAACCTGGTGCCAAACTTGTCTTAACAAAAGCAGGTGTACGCAATCCCTTTTCCACCGCTTTTTTAGCTAAAATGCCTGCTCCAACCATGACAGATGGATTAGAAGTATTTGTACAACTTGTTATTGCTGCGATGACCACGGAACCTGTTAATAGAATTGATTGACTTCCATTACGATGTTGAACTTCTACTTCTTTTTGGATTTCTTCTTCAGATAATCCATAACCGCCATTCTCTATCGGTTTACGTAAAATTTCGTTAAAAACATCTTTAACTCTACTAAGTTCTATTTTATCTTGTGGACGCCTTGGACCAGATATGGTAGGTTCAATCGTACTCAGGTCTAAAGTTAAAGTGTCTGAAAAAGTGGGAACTTCCGATTCGGTAGTTCGGAATAATCCTTGACTTTTATAATATTCTTCGACTAATTTTATATGTTGTTCATTGCGGCCCGTAAGCCTTAGATATTTCAAAGTCTCCTCATCTACCGGGAAAAACGCAACGGTCGCGCCATATTCCGGGGTCATATTTGAGATCGTTGCACGATCAGGTACGGTTAAATTGGATAGTCCCTCTCCATAAAATTCTACAAACTTTTCAACTACACCCTTCTTTCGTAATAATTGTGTAATTGTTAAAGCAATATCGGTGACCGTAACACCTTCTTTTGTATTTCCTGTGATCTCTACCCCAACTACCTGAGGAGTCAGAAAATATTGGGGCTGACCTAACATCCCTGCCTCGGCATCAATTCCACCTACCCCCCATCCTAGAACGCCCAAACTGTTTATCATTGGGGAATGTGAATCTACTCCCATAATGGAATCAGGAAATATATATTGCTCACCATGTTCTGCTTTTGTTGTGGTAACAGTTGCCAAATACTCCAAATTGACTTGATGCATAATACCCGTTGATGGCGGAATGATCTGGAAATTTTCGAAAGCATTTTGAGACCATCGTAAAAAACGGTAGCGTTCATAATTTCGGTTTAAATCTTTATTTGAATTATATTTCAAGGCATCCTTTGTTCCATATTTGTCAATCATTACGGAATGATCTATCACCAAGTCAGAAGGAATTAAGGGATTAATTATACCGGGATCCCCACCCTCATTAAATATTTTTGTTCTCATTCCCGCCAAGTCAACCATTGCAGGACCACCACTCATATCACTCCATAAAATACGGGATGGCATAAAAGGGATTTCATTCTTTTTATCATCCTCTAGCCAGTTAGCTAACCTATAAACATGTTCACTAGTAATTAAATTTTCATCTAATTGACGGATAACACCTTCCAAAAGTATTCTGATAGTGTATGGTAGTTGGGAGATGGAATTAAAACCAAGTTCTTCCAACTTTTGTAATGAAAAATATTTATATTTTTTTCCATGAACGAACAAATTTGATTTCAAATAAGAGGTGTTCACTTTTTCCACTGAACATTCTCCCCCCAAACATTCCGTTTTTAATCTGTTCATTTAATTTATGAGTTTAAGCAGTTTAAGTTATGCCTTTAAAAGTTCTTGTCTCATTTTTTTTGTTTTTGTGACTACCTTATCTGTAATCTCCGCGGATAATCCTGTATGTTTAACAGGGTCTAGAAGATCCATAATTTCATCTTCATTTAAATGTTGTTTGATTTCCTGATTATTCAATAAACATTCTTGTAAAGGTATTTTCTTTTCAAAAGACTCCATGCTTGTGTGATACAAAATATCATGACTTTTTTGTTTCCCTATTCTCTCACCCAAAGCTAACATGAGTGATTCCGATAAAATCAATCCATTAGTAATCATAAGGTTTTTATTCATATTGGATATATTCACATTCAGTCCCTTTAATACTGTAACTAGCGTAGATAAGGCGCCTGCAGTCATTATGCAACTTTCAGATATGACCTCCCACTCGACTTGCCAAGAAACCTTATCTCGTTCGTGTTCGTGAATCATTCCATTAAGTAATAATTGACTGTTATTTTGGACAATTCTAGATAGTCCAACCACATTTTCACACATTGAAGGATTTCTTTTGTGTGGCATGGTACTACTCCCTACTTTCCCAAATTTAAACGGTTCCTCAAGTTCTTGGATCTCGGTTCTTTGTAAATTTGCAATTTCATTCGCCATTTTTCCTGCTGTTCCAGTTATCATTCCAAGAATGAAAATAAACTCTGTCAAATTATCTCGGGATGTGTGCCATGTAACATCAGGAACAGATAAACCCAATTCATTCATAAAGATTTCCTGAACCTTAAAGCCTTCCTTTTTAAACGAAGCTAAAGTACCAACTGCGCCTGCTAATTGTCCTACGAATAATATAGATTTCACATGATCAAGGCGATCAATATGGCGATTAACTTCCTCCAGCCAAACTGATGTCTTATATCCGAATGTGATCGGTAAGGCATGCTGGCGATGCGTCCTTCCTGGCATAGGGGTATCACGGTGTTTTTTAGCCAATTTCATTAGTTCTTCTTGTAACTGTTCTAACTGTAACATGATAATTTCATGGGCTTCTTTAACCTGTAAGATTGTTGCCGTATCTATAATATCTTGTGTTGTTGCACCCAAGTGAATATATTGACCGTAATTATTAGCACAAACACTTTCAAGTTGGCGAATCAATGGAACCAGGGGGTGTTTTGCGGTTTTTATCTCCATCTCAAGCTCATCATAATTAATATTTTTAATTTTAGCCTTTTCAGATATTTCATCCGCTGCTTCCTTAGGTATTATATTAAGTTTTGCTTCTGCTCTGGCTAGAGCACTTTCTGCGTCTAATAATTTCTGAACAAAGCTGTCTTCCGCAAACACCTTCCTCATTTCCTCTGTACCGAATGAATCACGGAATAGTCTAAAATCAATCATATGTGAACCCACAATGTTTCCCCTCTCGACAAAAAAATTATTCAGAAGGAATCCAGTTTTCTGAATTTATCGAATTACATTTTCTTCTCTAAGTTTCGTAAGATCCTTTTTACTCATTTGTAAAAACTCAGTCAAAACTTGATCAGTATGTTGTCCTAATAATGGTGCAGCAAAAACATGATCAAGCGGTGAATCGGATAAACGAATTGGTGAGCCAGGCACCCGGATTTTACCAGCATTTGGGTGCTCTACTTCTCTGATCATCTGTCTATATTTTAAATGTGGATCATCGGCCACCTCTGGAATAGAGGAAACTGGCGCATGAGGAACATTGGCTTTTATCAGCTTCTCTGCTATATCCAATTTTTTTAGCCCTTTTGTCCAACTGGAAATAATTTCATCAACGACTTCTATATGTGCTGATCGATCTACGTTTGTTTTAAAACGTGAGTCTTCAAGCAACTCTTCCCTTCCCATTACCTTGACCAGAGATTCCCATTGTCTATTTACTACACAAATAATTGCAATATAGCCATCTTCAGTACGGTATACATTATATGGTGACGTTGCCATTCCACTGTGCTGGTTACCCGTTCGTTCAGGCACCTTCCCGTTCGTGTTATAAAAAGCTCCCAAAGCCGATGCCAATATCGGATAAACAGTATCGTGCATTGATACTTCTACTAACTGCCCTTTTCCAGTTTTCTCCCGTTGATAAAGGGCTGTGGTAATTCCGCCAAATAGGTGTATACCTCCCAAAAAATCAGCAATGGCTGGTCCAGCTTTCACGGGAGGCTTATCCGGAAAACCTGTAGTAGCCATTACACCACCCATGGCTTGAATTGTTAAATCCATTGCTGGTCGTTCTGCATAAGGTCCATCTAACCCGTAGCCTTTACCAGTAGCATATATCAATCCGGGATTGATTTTCTTTAATTCTTCGTAACCCAACCCCAATTTTTCCATAGTTCCAAGTGCGAAATTTTCCACAATAATATCCGCTTTTTTAACTAAATCTGTAAATATAGATTTACCCTTTTCGGATTTTAAATTTAGTGAAACCCCCAACTTATTGGAATTAAGCATTAGTAGTTCATGACAATCTCCTATTCTCCTAACACGTAGATTTTCTCCCTCTAAGGATTCTACTTTAATAACTTTTGCCCCTTGGTATGCCAGCATTAAAGAACAATACGGGCCATTATAAATCTGTCCTAGATCAAGAACAACTATTCCTTCAAGCGCTTTATCCATAACCTCCTCCTTCATCTAGCCAAAATGTTAAGTTTCCAAATAATTGATGATCCATTGACCACTATTTGATTTTAGATGCAAAATCCATGCCAAAGATGCAGTTCAAATAATTCTACACTTTTTGCTATCCATGTTCACATTGTAATCATGTTAAGTTCATTTTCAGAAAATGTAATGTTAAAAAAATAAACATTTTCCGGAAATTAATAATACCTGAATTATTCATAGAAATTCATTGATGTCCTAGTAATGCTTATTTATCAAGTAGTCTAGATAAA
>NZ_QCZG01000046.1 GCF_003097615.1 Pueribacillus theae | reverse complement strand
GTTTCCGGGTACTTGACAAATCAAGACATTGTGTTTTCAAGTAGATATTATTTTCATATCAAAAGAAAAAATAGAGATCCTTTGACGGAAACCGTTATATAACGGAATTAAATTGATGAAATAAATGTTTCAATAGTAAAACTGTTTCAATTAAGAGAAACGGAAAATTTCTTGTATAGAAAGATTTTTAAGAAGAAAAAGTTGCGACAAAAGGGGGAACTTTTAAAAAACTTCCTTTTTAAAAAGTTGGCATAAAAGTTGCAAATAAAAAAGATTGAGTAACAAAAAAATATATTGAATTCAAGTATTTCATGAAGGAGTGAAACGGTTTACTTGTTTTCTAAAAAAATAGAAAAGGAGAAAGGAAATTGAATGGCTATTAAAGAGAGTACATTAGATGCACTTTTTAATCCGGAGAGCATAGCTATTATTGGCGCGACTCCCGATGAGAAGCGAATTGGTGGACGCCCTTTAGCGTATTTGCAAAAAAATAACTACAAAGGTTCAATTTTCCCAATCAACCCAAAATATGATGTGATTACCGGACTGAAATGTTATGGAAGCATAGCAGAGATTAACCAAACGATTGATTTGGCTATCATCTCTTTACCGAAAAACTTAGTTCTCGATAAATTCAAGGAATGTGCGGAAAACGGCGTGCGTTCTGTTGTCATTTTCAGCGCAGGTTTCGGAGAAGTGGATGAAGAAGGCAAACAACAGCAGGAAGAGATAACATCCATTGCAAAAAAACATAATGTAAGAGTGCTTGGACCTAACTGTTTAGGTATGTTTAATGTGAATAAAGGAGTCTATGCCACTTTTTCAACGATTCTTGAAAAGCAGACGCTGATAAAAGGTAAAATCGGCTTCGTCAGCCAAAGCGGAGCTTTTGGTTCTCATGTTTACACGTTAGCAAGGCAAAATCACATTGGGTTAAGCCATTTTATCGCTACTGGAAATGAAAGCGATGTAGATGTAGCCGATTGTATTGCCTATCTTGCACAAGACAATGAAACTGAAGTAATTGCCTGCTATATTGAGGGCGCAAAAGATGGTGAAAAATTAATTAATGCGTTTAAGCTTGCCGCTGAAAATAACAAACCGGTCGTTGCGTTGAAAGTAGGAACGACAAATGTTGGTAAGAAAGCGGCGTTGTCCCATACTGGATCTTTAGCTGGCTCAGATGATGTCTATGACGCGATATTTGAGCAGTATGGGGTATACCGGGCTGAAACAATCGAAGAATTCCTCGATGTGGCTTATGCAAGTGCAGAGCTTCCAATTCCAAAAGGTGATCGAGTTGCTATTTTCACGGTATCTGGTGGAGTAGGCATTATGTTGGCAGATCAATTATCCGAACGTCATTTGTCTGTTCCGGAAACACCTCAAGATGTCCAAGAAAAACTAAAAGAAATGCTGCCTATTGCTGGCGTTAAAAACCCGATTGATACGACAGCACAACTAAATGCTATCCCTAATTTACTAGATGATTTCATAGATACTGTACTCGGCAGTGGTAAATACGATTCAACAATTGTCTTTTTAGCATTTACAGGCTTGATGCCTGAAGTTTTGGAGAAAAGAATTTTGACGTTAAAAGACATCTCTAACAAATATAAAGATATTCCGCTAATCACCGTTACATTAAATACAGAGGAATCTAAAAAAACAATTATAGATAATGGACTCGTTCTTTCAGATGATCCGACGCGGGCTGTGAATATGTTGAAAGCGTTAAACTTTTACCGGGAGCATTTCAATCGAAAGCTAGACGAGTCTGAAAAAAAACTTAAACAAACAATTTCAATTTCCAGCCAATCTTCCGTTCTGACTGAATATGAGGGGAAGAAATTAATTCAACAATATGACATTCCAGTAACGAAAGAGAGGCTGGCAACTTCACCAGAAGAAGCGGTTATACTTGCGAAAGAAGTTGGCTTTCCAATTGCGATGAAAGGAATGTCCCCTGAAATTCTTCACAAAACAGATGAAGGCTTGGTCTATTTGAATATTGATAATGAAAAAGATGTTGAACAAACGTTTCAAATATTAAAAAACAAAGTGGACAACATCCAGGATGCTCAGTTTGACGGCGTATTGATCCAGGAAATGTTAACGGACGACTCTGTGGAGATGTTTATCGGTTCGAAAAGCGACCCTGTTTTCGGCCAAGTCATTCTTGTAGGCATGGGTGGCATTTATATTGAAATTTTAAAAGATGCTGCAATACGCAAAGCTCCTGTTTCTGTAGAAGAAGCGGAACGAATGGTAAATGAACTTCGGGGAAGCAGTTTATTAAAAGGAGCCAGGGGAAAGCAGCCATACGATGTGAAAGCGTTATGTAATTTAATTTCGAATTTCAGCCAATTTATTGCAAACGCTGAAGATTCCATTCAAGAGCTTGATTTAAACCCAATTATGGTATTTGAAAAAGGAAAAGGCGTCAAAGTTGCCGATGCACTAATCACATTAAAAAAATAGCAATTAGACAATAAACATGATTAAGGGAGAGATAAATTATGGATTTTAATATACCTGAAGATACACAAGAAATTATTAACGGTTTAAAACAATTTATTGAAAAAAAGGTTATCCCGCTTGAAGAAAAAAATGAAGAGTTATTAACGAATCCGAGAAAGTATTTTACAGAAGATGGCCGCCATGCTCCAGAGGTAGAGGAATTAAGAAAAGAAGTGCGGATGGAATCTGCTAGAGCCGGTTTTTACAACATGTTTGGTGCGAAGGAGCTTGGCGGGGAAGAATTTGGGCCGGTCACAGCTGTGCTTGTCCAAGAATTTTTGAATAAGCATTATCCGAATAATAAATTAATTCATCCGATCGTTATCCCGTCACCGTTTACGAATGGTTTGACACCAGTGCTTAATGGTTTGAACGACAATTTGAAAAGCAAATACATCGATGGTATTCGATCTGGTGAAAAAACACTCTGTTTTGCACTTTCAGAACCTGATGCTGGTTCCGACGTCTGGAATTTAAAAACGAAAGCGGTAAAAGACGGATCCGAATGGGTGATCAATGGAACAAAGCAATGGATTACAAATGCACCGTATGCTGATTATTGCTTGCTTTTTGCGATAACTGAACCTGAGTTGAAAGAGCGAAGAAAAGGCGGAATTACTTGCTTCTTTGTTGAAACAAGTTCTGAAGGGTTTTCAGTGGACTCCGCGATTCCGGTTATGGGTGATTTAGGCGGTGAAGCAGGCATTATAAGTTTGGATAATTTGCGTGTTTCTCAAGAAAATATTGTCGGTGAGCTTCATATGGGATTTTCTAGAGCGATTAGCGGAATTAACACAGGACGTCTCGGCATGAGCGGGAAATGTGTCGGTTCTGCACAATGGGCCTTGAAAAAAGCAGTGGATTACTCACAAATCCGTGAAACCTTCGGGAAGAAAATTGGCGAGCATCAAATGGTACAACAAATGTTGGCGGACTGTGCAATTGACATTTATGCAGCCAGAAATATGGCACTCAACTGCGCATGGAAAATCGAAAACACTAAAAAACAACCGCGTAAAGAAATTTCAATGGTGAAAGCCTTCTGTACGGAAATGATGGGCCGTGTCTACGACCGAGCCATCCAAATTCATGGCGGAGTAGGTGTGACGAATGAACTTGGCCTTGAGGAAGGATATCGTCTTGCAAGAATTCTTAGAATTCCTGATGGCACTTCAGAAATTCACCGCCGTACGATTGCCAAAAGCTTGTTGAGCGGTGATTTGACATTCTAGGATCAATAAAAGAAAAATTTTGTGTTTATATGACACAAAGGCGGGGGAATCGGATTTAATTATTGAAAAAACTGCAACAGACTGAGTATAGATTCCCTGCTTGTCTTATTAATGGTTAACATTACGTTATTAGAAAGTTGTTTCAGAATAAAGTAAACCTGTTATTGTAGGTGCAGAAAATTTGATGAAGATTAATTCGCTAGTTACAGGTAGAGAGATATTTTTATTCAGAAACAACAGCAATTACTAAATTTTTGAAAAAGGTGAGTAGTATGTCTGAAAAATTAGTATTGGTCGATAGATTAGGCAAGATTGCTTATTTAACGTTAAACCGGCCGGAAAAATTGAATGCATTTAACAACGAATTATTTGAAGAACTTGATGCAGCTCTTGATGAAGTTGAGGCTGATGACAGCATTAGTGTTGTCATTATTAAAGGAAAAGGAAGGGCATTCAGTGTCGGGTATGACGTTGGAAAGCCTGCTGATAAAACCGTTACTGAAGACAGGGATATGTTAGAGGTCTTTACGCTACGCTGGTTAAGAATATGGGACTTCCCGAAACCAATCATTGCTCAAGTTCAAGGCTATGCACTGGCTGGCGGAACACAATTGCTTGCATGCTGCGATATGGTTATTACTGATAAAGATGCAACTTTCGGATTCCCGTCATTGCCACTAGGCGGCGGATTTGTAGGGATGTACTGGGGATGGCATATCGGAGTGCAGCGTGCAAAAATGCTTGACTTAACTGCAGGCAGCCGCATTAGCGGAAAGGAAGCAACAGAGTATGGGTTTGCTGCAAAGTGTTTTGATGGAGATAAATTGGAAGAAGAGACGCTGAAGATAGCCCGCGGCATTGCCAAAACGCCTTTAGATATTCTGAAACTTAAGAAAAAAGCGCATAACCGTGTAATGGAAGCTCAAGGATTCCGAAACACACTGATGTTTGGACCTGAACAAGATGCCATTATCCATACAGCAGACGGGATAAAACTAGTCCGTGAAAAAATTAAAGAGCTTGGTCTAAAAGGAGCTATTGAATGGTTTAATAACCAAGAAGTTTAAGGAGCGATTCCTTTAATTCAAAATAAAAAGGAAGGATAATCATTGGGAAATTTTAGAAACCTAGTTGCTATTGTTACTGGCGGAGCCCGGGGAATCGGAGCCGCTACAGCTCTGAAATTAGCGAAAGGCGGAGCCAAAGTGGCCATTTTTGATAGAAACACAGAAACGGCAGAAGAAACATTAGCAAAGATAAAAGATGCAGGCAGTGAAGGAATCGCTCTCGAAGTTGATGTGACAAATCGTCAACAAATAGAAAAAGAGATGGAAACGGTTGTAGATCAATGGGGTAAGATCGATATTCTCGTAAATAATGCAGGTATCCTTAAAGACAGTATGATTGATAATTTGTCTGAAGAGGATTGGGAACAAGTTATTGACGTAAATCTTAAAGGAAGTTTTCTCTGTGCTCAAGCTGCGCAAAAATATATGAAAAAACAAAACTACGGAAAAATCGTAATGGTTTCATCGCAGGCAGCCGTAGGAAGCCTTGGAAGAGTGAATTATTCATCAGCTAAAGCTGGCGTTCAAGGTATGACAAAAGCACTGTCGATGGAACTAGGTCCATTTGGGATAAATGTAAATGCTGTTGCACCAGGTTTTATTGATACGGATATGAGCGAAGTATCAAGGATATCGGCAAAAATGAGGGGAATAGACGATTTTGACGAATTCAAAAAATCCTTTATAAAAAATAATCCGATACAGCGGGTAGGGCGCCCTGAGGACGTTGCCAACGTCATTACATTTTTGGCTTCTGACGAGGCTGAGTATGTAACAGGGCAAGTGATTTATGTTTCTGGACGTCCTGTCATATAGAAATACATTTACGTTTGTACGGTTTACTAAGGAGTGTTCGATTTTGAAATTATTGGGGATATCTGGAACAATTATAGGCTCAAAAACATTGGTTGTTACACAAAAAGTATTGGAGGAAGCGAGGAGAAGCATTCCTGACATTGAAACCGAGCTATTGGATTTAAAACAGTACAACATAGAACTATGTGATGGGCGCGAACCTTCTTCTTACAATGAAGATACAAGAAAGTTGATTGATACCGTTTCATCTGCAGATGGCTATATTGTCGGGACACCTATTTTTCACGGTTCTTTTCCAGGAGTTTTAAAGAACTTATTGGATTTGGTTCCAGCAGAAACTTTTCGCCATAAAGTTATGGGTTTTATTGCGATAGGAGGAAATGACCAGCATTATTTGATGATTGAAAATCAACTGAAGCCAATTGCTGGCTATTTCCATTCATATGTTGCACCTGAATACGTATTTGCCCATAATAAAGATTTTAACGAAAAAAATGAAATTATTTCACAAGAATTACTCGATAAAATTAACAATTTAGCGAATGAAGTTTGTACGATGCAAAAAATACTAAAAGCTAAAAAGTAACGACAGTTTGAAAGGAGAATCAGTCATGCAATACGAAAATCAACTTGTGAATTATACGGATCATTCCTTTCAAAAGCTGTGTGAAAAGAAGTATGGCATTAATCGTGGCGTATACAATACAATTGATAGCTGGTTTTACGAGAAAGGGATAAAAAATATTATTAGCCGAAGAAAAGAAATTTTGAGTTTTCTTAGTTTCATCGCCTATCGTTTTAGTTTGAATCAGCCTTCTAAACTAAGATTCGGAAGTGGCGGCCTTGTTAATAAACTAGAAGAATTTTGGAATGAAGTAAGTAGTTATTACCGAGTGAACAACGGTTAAGAGAGTGCTTACTATCAATAACATTCGATATTGCTTGTTAGTGACAACATGATGAAAGGAGTAGGAATGCATGATGGTTAAAGAACAAACGGAAAAATTATACAGAGAAATTATGGCTAGTTATCCGACTGGGGTTACGATTATGACGACGACAGACGAAAACAATAAGCCTATCGGCCTCACCGTTAATTCATTTACATCGGTTTCATTGGAACCCTTAATGATATTATGGTGCATCGGTAAAGAGTCGGGAAGTATCGAGAGCTTTAAAAACTCACAAAGATTTGCGGTTAATATTTTAGCAGGTGATCAACAGGATGCCTGCTGGGTTTTTGCCAGTAGTAAAGAGAAAGATCGTTTTGCAAAAGTAGACTGGGAATTTTCATTGAATAATCTTCCTATTTTAAAAGATGTTTTTGGTGTTTTGGAGTGTGAAAAAGTGGAACAAATCGATGCGGGAGATCACATAATCTTTTTAGGAGAAGTTATTTCTTTAGATAAGAAAAACAGTGATCCGATGTTATATTACCGTAGAAATGTCGGAGCTGTGCCTGAGAATTGGGTTGGTTAATTTTTTTGAAGCAGCATGTAATCATGAAGATGCCGGTAAAGAAAAAATAATAATGATATGAGGGTTTCTTTCCGGCAGCCCTTATCTAAGAGTTATTGGGGGTTTTTAGTGTGGGCAGACTCAATGGAAAAGTTGCTGTGATAACAGGAGCGGCTGGCGGTTTAGGCGAATCATATGTAAGAAAATTTGTTGCGGAAGGAGCCAAGGTCGTATTTACCGATATCCTCTTAAAAGAAGGATTATCATTAGAGGAAGAACTTGGGAATAATACAAAATTTATCGAGCAAAATATCTCGATGCTTTCCAGGTGGAAGCATGTTATTCAGGAAACAGAAAAAACGTTCGGACCTGTAAATATTCTTGTCAATAATGCAGGAATTGCTTTAAGCAATACGATTGAAGAAATGTCGGAAGAAGAATATCGACAAGTAATAGATGTGAATCAAGTATCAGTTTTTCTTGGTATGAAAGCGGTTTTGCCATCAATGAAAAAAGCAGAAGGTGGATCGATCGTGAATGTCTCCTCGATCATGGGGTTGATTAGCAGAGAAAAAACAGTCGCGTATACAGCATCGAAATTTGCAATAAGAGGAATGACAAAAACAGCAGCGCTTGAGTTTGCCAAATATAATATTCGGGTAAATTCGGTACACCCTGGAAGTGTGAGAACGGCGATCACAGACCTGGTCTATAAAAACCAGGAGGAACTGGAACAACGTGAAAGAGCTATTCCTCTGCATCGAATCGGCCGTGCGGAGGAAGTATCGAACATGGTTTTATATTTAGCTTCAGATGAATCGAGTTATTCAACAGGTTCTGAATTCATTATAGACGGTGGATTGCTTGCTAAATAATAAATTTATCACATTAATCATAATAAAGGTGGGATTCTATGTCGATACAACTCTCCGAAAAACAAAAAGAATTAAAAAAGAAATTTATTGAAAGAAGAGGCCATTGGCCGGATAATTTAGAACGGTTGCTGATATTGGATGAAGCTTTTTTTGAAACATATGTAAAGTTTACTTCAATACCTTGGAAATCAGGTGTGTTGGATCCTAAAATTAAAGATCTTATTTCAATAGCTATTAATGCTTCATCGACGCATTTATATGAGCCAGGATTACGAACTCATGTAAGAAATGCATTACAACTTGGAGCGACAAAAGAAGAGATTATGGAAGTGTTAGAATTAACCAGTGCCATTGGCATGCATACTCCTGCATTAGGAGTACCGATTTTAGTTGAAGAATCAGAGCATAGCAGGAAAAAGACGTTTGAGCCGCTTTCAGAAAAACAAATTCAATTGAAGAAGCGTTTTATCAAAGAGATGGGCTATTGGAATGAATTCAGGGAGAATCTTGTTGCCTTGAAAGAAGATTATTTTGAAGCCTACTTAGATCTGTTAAGCTTTCCATGGAAAAATGGTGTATTAGAACCTAAAATCAAAGAATTTATTTATATAGCCATTGATTCACAAACGACACATTTATACGAGCTCGGTTTACGCGCACATGTGAAGCGGGCATTAAAATTTGGTGCGACAATGGAAGAAATTATGGAAGTTTACGAATTAGCGAGCGCTCAAGGTTTACAAACAGTTGAAATGGGAGCATCTATATTATTCGAGGAATTGGAAAAGGAGCCTAGTGCTAATTAATCTTAAATTCTAGAATGATAATTAAAATAATCACTGCCCTTTATCGTAAAGATGAAGGGTATTTTTACGGAATCATCTAAAAAAGCGTGCTTCTTTTAATTACAAGTAATAAGCGTTATAATAAATAACGATAAAATAGCAGAAATATAATGAAGAATATTGAAATGGAAGCAGTGTTGTTCGGCAATCGGTGGAAAGGAGCATGTGATGGAGTTTCCCAAAAGCGGGACAAAAATCGAAATTCAAAGTTATAAGCACAACGGCACGCTTCACCGCGTATGGGAAGAATCAATTGTCCTATCAGCAAATTCCCAAGAAGTCATCTGCGGAAATGATCGGATTTTCGTCACAGAGTCGGACGGCCGGCAATGGCGTACGCGCGAACCGGCCATTTGTTATTTTAGTGCATCCCACTGGTTTAATGTGATTGGCATGATTCGGGATGATGGCATTTATTATTATTGCAATATGGGGACGCCATTCACTTGGGATGAAGAGGCATTAAAATATATTGATTACGATCTTGATGTGAAAGTCTTTCCTGATATGACGTATGAAGTGCTTGATGAAGATGAATATGAAGAACATGCAAACCAAATGAATTATCCAAAAATACTTGATGGTATTCTAAGAAAAAATCTTGTCGAAATTAAGAATTGGATTAATCAAAGAAAAGGACCGTTTGCCGCAACATTTGTTGATGAGTGGTATGATCAATACTTGTTATACCGGTGAAAAACCTGTTGATTTAACTTCAGCAGGTTTTTCAATTATTCATGAAAGTTCCTTTAGAAAGTTAGGTGATGGATCCTGGACAGCATTCGCCGCTATTTAACGTTTGTTAAACCATATAAAAAAGAAATTGTAGTAACCATTATTATTGGGATTTTAAAATTCGGAATCCCGTTGTTGATTCCACTCATTTTAAAATATGTAACAGATGATATTATCGGAGCTGAACAATTAACAAAGGCTGAAAAGATTGAACAGCCCATCTGGCTAATGGGATTAACGTTCCTCGTGTTCCTTGTTTTACGGCCGCCAATTGAATATTACCGCCAATATTTTGCCCAATGGACAGGCAGCAAAATATTATACGATATTCGGAATCAGCTATTTTCACACATTCAAAAACTGAGCCTCCGTTTTTATTCAAATAATAAGGCTGGAGAAATTATATCAAGGGTTATCAATGATGTGGAACAGACAAAAACCTTTGTTATTACGGGTTTAATGAATGTATGGCTCGATTTATTTACGATTGTTATTGTCATCGCCATCATGTTGACAATGAACGTATGGTTAACGCTTGTTGCCATTTGTATGCTCCCATTCTATGGCTTTTCGGTAAAATTTTTCTACCAGCGTCTGAGAATGCTGACAAGAAAAAGATCCCAGGCATTAGCTGAAGTGCAAGGCCATCTGCATGAACGTGTACAAGGTATGCCGGTGATCCGCAGCTTTGCCCTTGAAGATTTTGAAGAAAACCAGTTTGAAAAGCGGAACAGGAATTTTTTGGAAAAAGCGATTGACCATACGATTTGGAATGCAAAGACATTTGCTGTCGTTAACACGATAACGGATATTGCTCCCCTGCTTGTTATTGCTGCAGCGGCCTATTTCGTTATTAATGGGCAATTAACAATTGGTTCCATGATTGCTTTTGTGACATATATGGATCGGCTTTATAATCCGCTTAGAAGGCTGGTCAATTCCTCAACAACTCTTACACAATCCATTGCATCGATGGATCGTGTCTTTGAATTTGTTGATGAGAAATACGATATTCAGGATGCAGAGGATGCTGTGGAATTGAGAAATGTAAAGGGACGCGTAACCTTTGAAGATGTTTCTTTTTCTTACAATGAAGATGAAATGGAAGTGTTGAAAAATATATCCCTTGATGTCAAATCTGGAGAAACGATTGCTCTTGTCGGCATGAGTGGTGGAGGAAAATCCTCCCTTATTAGCCTAATTCCCCGTTTTTACGATGTGACTGATGGAAGGATATTAATTGATGGGACAGATATCCGTGCCTATCGAGCAAGAAGTTTGCGTGACAAAATCGGGATGGTCCTTCAAGACAACATCCTATTTAGTGAATCAGTGAAATTTAATATAAAAATGGGAAATCCGAATGCAACAGATAAAGAAGTGATTGAAGCAGCTAAGGCTGCCAATGCCCATGAATTTATCGAAGAACTTCCGCAAGGCTATGACACGCCGGTTGGAGAGCGAGGCGTAAAGCTTTCCGGGGGACAGAAACAGCGGATTGCCATTGCGCGCGTCTTTTTGAAAAATCCGCCAATCCTAATCTTTGATGAAGCAACTTCAGCGCTTGATTTAGAAAGTGAACATTTAATTCAAGAGGCATTAGAAAAACTAGCAAAAACAAGAACAACCTTTATCGTCGCTCACCGCCTTTCTACTATCACTCATGCCGACCGAATTGTCCTAATTGAACACGGCGAGATTAAAGAAATCGGCACCCATGCACAACTAATGGCAAAGCGCGGGAATTACTATGATCTTTTTCAAGTGCAACAGCTGGAGGTATAGAGTGTTATAATGAAGTTGGTAACTTTGTTTGAAAGGGGTTAAAATGATGAGCATGTCAATGAATTACCCTGATAAACAGTACAGTTATAAAGACTATCTATGTTGGACTGGAGAAGAACGCATTGAATTAATCGATGGAATTCCGTACAACATGCCACCTGCCCCTTCGAGACAACATCAAAAAATTCTTGGTAAGATTTTCTGGGAATTTCAAAATTATTTAAGAGATAAAGAATGCGAAGTTTACGTTTCACCTTTCGACGTTCGATTGTTATCGGAAGATAAAGCTGATAATGAAGTGAAAGACGTTGTTCAACCGGATGTATCTGTCATTTGTGATAAAAATAAATTAGACGAGAAAGGCTGCAACGGCAGCCCAGACCTAATTGTTGAAATCTTATCACCTGCTACAGCAAAACACGACAGATTGCGAAAATATAACCTCTATGAAAAAGCTCAAGTCAAAGAATACTGGATTGTTGATCCTGTGAATGAAACGATTGAAAAATTCATTCTGACTGACGAAACGTTTGCTAGAGATGGTGTATTTGGTAAATCAGACACAATAGAATCGCATATTTTCACTGATTTCAAAATTGATTTATATAACATTTTTAGTGAATCTGACTAGTTAAAAGAAACTTTAACCCTAAAGAAAGAAGAACAACAGTATAGTTATAAAGACTATTTATGCTAACTGGAGAGGAACGCACTCACAAATAAAATGAACCCTGAAGACTTTACCTTTAGGGTTCATTTTGCGTATGTACTTTATAAAATAATACGAGTATACACTTCACCACTTTTTAGAAAATTAAATATATTTCGGTGATGTGTCCGTCAATGAACAAGAAACCAAGAAATATTGCTTTTTGATAATAATTAATTTAATGCTATACTTTGCACTTAAAAGCTTTCTATGCACCAAATCCCGTAATGGCAAACAGAATAATTAGTAACGCGTAACCTATAAGAATTAGAAAAATAATTAATATTCCCATGTACTTTAAACAACCTTTTTCCTTTAATGCAATTCCTCCAATGCCTAACACAATACTTGCTATCCAAAAAATTATCCCAATAAAAAAGTAAACTCCTATTATACCTTCTTGACTTAATGAATTAAAGTAAATCAACAACAACCCTAAAATGCACAAAATAATAGACATTAAACCGTATTTTCTCTTCAAATTCATTTACCTCTTTCTCTATTTTTTAACATTATCTTTTTATTGTCTTATAGAAATGACAACGAGATTCATAATTATCTGAATTTTGTGTTAGAATGGTAGCAAAATAGAACTTGGGGGTACCTATGTATAAATATAATATTTTTGCGTTTGTTTTCCTATTAGTTTTCATCTTGGTTATCCGAATAACAGACCTTTATCTTTATGTTGCTGGCAGCACATTTGGGCTTATCTTAATCTTTGTATTACCTTTGATTGGAGCAATTTTCGCATTCAAAGGTAAAGGTTGGAGCAAATGGATATTAATGATCCTAAACTTCATTGCCTTTTGTTATTTTGCTTGGGTCTTAATCATGGTTATTGGATATAGGTATTTTGGTGATTTTGCTCCTTAAAAACTCAAGAAAGTTAAGTATCAATAAATGTGATGTTTATGAAGCTTATTTCCCAGTTGTTGCGTATCAAATTCTTTCTTCTGAAACAATTAGTTTATTATCAGAATGGCCACGATAAAGTTCTGAACAATCAGAATATTAAGTTAAAGTGTTAATTATTGGGGAGGGGATTTATTTAATGTATAAGTATAATGTGATTTCATTTATTTTCTTAATTAGTTATGTTCTGATTTACTGCATAAGGGGACCAAGTCTTTGGCTTTATGGTTTTTTTGGTAAATTAGAGGTTGTCTTATTAATCTTATTACCCTTGTTTGGAACAGCTTTTGCTTTCAAGTCTAAAGGCTGGAGTAAATGGGTATTAATAATTTTAAACCTTATAGCATTCTTGTATATTTTTCTTACACTTTCCGTATTAATTGCTTATAAGTATTTTGGTGATTTTGCTCCTTAAAAAATCAAGGAAGTTAAGTTTCAATAAATGTGATGAAACTTATTTCCCAGTTGTTGTGTATCAAATTCTTTCTTCTCAAACAATTAGTTTATCATCAGAATGGCCACGTAAAATTCTTAACAATCAGAATACTATGTTAAAGTGTTAGTTAATGGGGAGGGCATTTATTTCATGTATAAGTATAGTGTATTCTCGCTTATTTTATTAATTTCTTTTGTTTTGTTGTACAGCTGGGGACCAGGGCTTTTGTTTTATGGTTTTTTTGGTAAATTAGAAGTCGCATTCTTAGTTTTATTACCTTTGGCTGGAGCAATATTTGCATTCAAAGGTAATGGTTGGACTAAAGGGGTATTATTGATTTTAAACCTTATTGCTTTCATTTTTATTGCCTACGTCTTAATTATCGTTATTGGGTATAAGTATGGCAATTAGCTACTTTTGGAACCAGTAAATATTTGTTTAATATATATTATCTAAACTTACATGAAGGCAATCAACTTTCTTAATATTATGAATTGGGCAATACATTTAGCCATAAAGTTTGCCCTACACCCTTCAGGATCAATTTTTCATATTTATTTTTATAACAAAAATAATGGTAGAGATTAGAATGATGACGGTATAAACAATTCCGCTAATTGAACCAATTGTTTCAAGGCCAAATGGTAGAACGAACGTAATCACACCGATGAATATACTAAAAATGCCTGTCATTTTTGCTAACTTTTCTTTATCTCCAACAAATGTCTCTTCATCATAGCCCGCGATTAAAAAAAGCATCTTCTTTTTCCAAATCAAATACCCGAACAAGAAAAAGAGCAGGCTGACAATGCTGCAAGTAATAAAAGCAGATAGAAAGATAGGCTGCCACTCCTCAAGAAACTATTTTTTATCCTTATTGTATCAAATAGAAAAATAAAAAGATTCTCAAGGGATCTTTCATTCTTAAAAACTTTCAAAGTGTTTTCGTTTAAAAAAAGTCTATTGACATATATATTTTATTTATATATATATTATATAGGAGGTTGAAATGTCTAGAAATAAAAGCAGATATGCTGTGCTGGGCATGTTAAGCTTAAAGCCTATGTCTGGGTATGACATTAAGAAAAATCTTGAAAAAGGAGTAGCAAACTTTTGGAGTGAAGGGTTTGCCCAAATCTACCCAATTCTTAAGCAGTTTGTTGAGGAAGGTTTAGCAACTTGCCACACTGAGTCACAAGAAGGAAGGCCTAAGCGAAACATTTACACGATAACTGAAGCCGGCCGTAATGAGTTGGTAAACTGGCTGAGTGAGCCTGCCGGTATTTATCCGATGCGAATCGAACTGTTGCTAAAACTCTTCTTTGCGCACAATACCGATCCTGAAGTCAGTATCCGCCATGTAGAACAATTTCAGGCTGCTATGCAGAAAAAACATGAAGGATATTTAGAAGAGGAAAAATAGCTTACCCCAATTATTGACAATTACGGCGACCGATTAAGGTATCAGTTTATGGCGCTTAGATTTGCCATCCATTATACAAAGTCTGTATTGGATTGGTGTGAAGAAACACTTCAAGAGTTAAAAAAAATTAAGAAAGAGCATATGGAGAAAAGTGAAATTACATAATTGAATGGGGGATAAAAAATGTCAAACATTCCAACAGTACTTAAAGGATTGCGCTTTCCTGTCATCGGTTCACCGCTATTTATTATCAGTAATCCCAAGTTGCTCATTGAGCAATGCAAGGCAGGGATTGTAGGATCGATGCCAGCGTTAAATGCGAGACCCGCTTCACAGCTTGACGAATGGTTAGCGGAAATTACGGAGGAGCTCGCTTCTTACAACGCGCGCAACCCGGATCGGCCAGCAGCACCGTTTGCGATTAATCAAATCGTGCACAGGTCCAATGAGCGGCTAGAGCATGATATGGAACTATGTGTGAAATACAAAGTACCGATTATTATTACTTCTTTGGGCGCGCGCGAGGAAATCTATGATGCGGCACACAGCTATGGAGCACCAGTATTGCATGACGTGATCAATAACACGTTTGCACACAAGGCAATTGACAAAGGGGCAGATGGTTTGATTGCAGTAGCAGCAGGAGCGGGCGGCCATGCAGGAACGAAAAGCCCGTTTGCTTTAATTCAAGAAATCAGGCAATGGTTTGATGGCCCGCTTGCTTTGTCAGGATCCATCGCAACTGGAGACGGAATATTGGCTGCTCAAGCGATGGGAGCTGATTTTGCCTATATCGGCTCTCCGTTTATTGCCACTCACGAAGCACGTGCTGTGGATGGCTATAAGCAAATGATTGTTGAAAGCACATCTGATGATATTGTTTACAGCAATCTCTTCACTGGTGTCCATGGAAATTATTTGGCGCCATCAATCAAGGCTGCAGGCCTTGATCCTAACGCTCTGCCTGAAAGTGACCCATCTAAGATGAGTTTTGCTGAAGGGAAGAAGAAGGCATGGAAGGATATTTGGGGATGCGGACAAGGTATTGGCGCAATTAATGAGGTAACTCATGCAGCGGCACTTATTGATAAGCTATATAACGAGTACGTAGCAGCTAAGGAAAGATTATTCAATTCCGTGAATTCTACTAGCGGAACAGGTTCCCGTTCTTAAATGACGTAAAAAGCCTGCCTTTTCCAATCGATGAAAAGGCAGGCTTTTTTTGGTTTTACTATTATTCCCCATTTAACACTGTTTCATCGGGATGATAAGTGTAAAAGCTGTCAATCAGTAAATCGAGATGTTTTAAATGGTCTTTATAGCCGATAATAAGGCCAATTGTTTGAAAAAGCTCTGTCCAATCTTCTTTAGGAAGAGTATTCTTTTCATTATAAGTAACGAATTGCTCGGTTAACGCACTTTCTCCCTTTTCAATTTCTGACAATATTTCTTCGTTTGATTCATGTCTGACTTTTCCACTGTATTTTAAAAGTGTCCGTTCATGGAATTGGGTTAAGTAGTCAAGTTGTTCTCTTAGAAGTTCCTGCATTTCATCAGGCAAGTCAAGAATTTTTTGCTCTTGGAAATTCAAATTTCTAAGGACATTTAGAGCTTTTTCCAATGTGTTGATCATTTGCCTAAATAAGACGAGCTTCCGGCCTTTTGTATATTCATTTTTTTTGAAATAGCCTCTTTCTTCTTTATATAGAAGGTAAAGTTGATTGATTTCGATGATTTCTTCTCTCAACCTCGTCAAATCTTCTTTTAAAGCTAAGTGCTCCGCATCGTGGCGGCTGATCAAGCGAATCCATTGTGTCATATATTCTGTAGTGGTAGTAATTTTTTGAAAGAGCTTCGTTTCATGTTTTGGAGGCAAAAAGAATAAGTTCACGACAAATGAGCATAATACGCCGACCATAATAACAGCTAAACGAGAAAGGGAAAATTCGAAGAAATTCCCGTTCGTCGTTTCCATAATAAGAATAAGAGTGACAATAGCAAGCGGAATGGTTTTTTCCGTTTTCAGCTTAATACTAATTGCGATAATTAACATGGCTGCAATTCCGATAATGAATGGTTCGTTACCTAATGTAAGCACAAAAATAATCGCAACAACAGCCCCAATAATATTCGCTTGGAACTGATCAATAATTGTTTGGTAAGAACGATAAACAGACGGCTGTACCGCAAACACCGCCGAAACTGCCGCAAATGTTACTGGTTCTAAGTGCAATAGCATGGCTACATATAAGGAAAGTGCAATCGCTATACCAGTTTTTAAAATTCGAGCGCCAAATTTCATTCGAATGAGAAAGTCCTTTCCAAAAAGTAGTGAGCTCATCATCTATCGACTGTACTATACAGTGATTTGCAGCAATTGGCAAGCATAAAGAATTACATTGAGCCAAATGCAAATTCAGCTGCTTCCAATGTTTTTTCGATCTCTTCATCCGTATGCTCTGTCGTTAAAAACCACGCTTCGTATTTAGAAGGGGCGAGGTTGATTCCTTGGCTGAGCATCAGTTTGAAAAACTTTGCAAATTGTTCGCTGTCACTTTGCTCAGCTTCTTCATAGTTTGTCACTTCTTTATCTGTAAAGAAGACGGTCAGCGCTCCCTTTAAACGATTAATCGTGATTGGAATATGATTTTCTCTGGCAAGGGAAAGCAAGCCTTCTTCTAGTTTCTTTCCAAGCCGATCCATTTCTTGATAGACATGTTTATCTTCAAGAATTTCTAAACAAGCGAGCCCTGCTGCCATTGATAGTGGATTTCCCGCCATTGTGCCTGCCTGGTATGCAGGTCCGAGCGGTGCAACCTGCTCCATAATTTCTTTTCTCCCACCGTAGGCTCCGATCGGCAATCCGCCGCCAATAATTTTTCCAAGGGCGGTCATGTCAGGCTCAATACCTAGGATCTGTTGTGCACTGCCGTATGTAAACCGAAATCCGGTAATCACTTCATCGTATATAACAAGCGCCCCATATTCATGCGCAAGGCGATTCACTTCTTCAAGGAAACCTTTTTTAGGTTGTACGATGCCGAAGTTCCCGACAATTGGCTCCACGAGAACAGCTGCTGTTTCGTTACCCCAATGCTCAAGCGCTTCGCGAAATGCTTCGATATTATTAAACGGCACAGTAATGACATCGCGGGCAATTGACTTTGGGACACCGGCGGAATCCGGCGTTCCAAGGGTTGAAGGACCTGAGCCTGCCGCAACGAGAACGAGATCGGAGTGGCCGTGATAGCAACCGGCGAACTTTATAATTTTATCTCTTCCCGTATAAGCTCTCGCGACGCGAATGGTCGTCATGACTGCTTCTGTTCCCGAATTTGTGAAGCGGACTTTTTCCAATGAAGGAATTGCTTGTTTTAATGTTTTGGCAAATTCATTTTCCAGTTTTGTCGGTGTTCCATACAGTACACCATTTTCCGCTGTTTGTTTAATTGCTTTTGTGATATGCGGATGTGCATGTCCGGTAATGATTGGGCCATATGCCGCGAGGTAATCGATGTATTGATTGCCGTCAACATCCCAAAAGTAAGCGCCTTTCGCCCGCTCCATATAGATTGGGGATCCGCCTCCTACTGCTTTGTACGAACGTGATGGGCTGTTGACGCCTCCTACGATATGGTCTTGTGCTTCTTCGTGCAGTTTTTCTGAATTCATCTTATTCATGAAATACCTCCTTATACTTTTCATTTTTTTAGAGGGAAAAAAGGAACAATTGGAGAATAAAATACTATAATTATAATTATGTATACTTTTTAAAGGCAATCGTCTATACGAAAGAAAAACGCTGGCATAGGATATGGTAAGATCATACCTCTTTCGGAATGTCAGCGTGGGCTTTCGCTCGCGCTCTTTTTCATTTTAGCAATGGATGCCGCTTTTTTAAAGAAAACTTGCCGATTGGCAAGCCTTTTAAGGCGAAGGCAGAAGGCTTAGCACTCACAGAGCTAGTCTCGGTATATCGCGCTTACACTATGAACCTCTAACAAATAGCTACGAAAGTTATTCTTTTATACAGTAAAAAATAAAATCTTCGTAAAAGAGGTGCCTTACCCGTGAAAATTGTTTCATCTGATCTTATAAAACGCTCGATTCAAAAAGATGTTAAGGAAAAGTATCCAGAAATTGAGTTTGTCTTTTGCAGAAACATTGAAGAGGCTGAACCAGAACTAAAGGATGCAGAAGTTCTTCTTACGTATGGTAATGACATTACAGACAGCCATATAGAACAAGCCTATAATCTAAAATGGATTATGGTCATGTCAGCAGGAATTGAACGCATGCCATTTGAAAAAATTGCAGAAAAACAAATTCTTCTTACAAATTCTTCCGGGATCCATGCGATTCCAATGGCCGAATATACAATTGCAAATATGTTGAATGTCTATAGGAAAGTGCCGGTTTTACTGAAAAACCAGGAAAATCGAGTGTGGGATCGCGTTAGAATGCAAGAAATTTCTGGGAAGACGATTGCTGTAATAGGGGCAGGTGCAATTGGAAAAGAAATTGCTAGGCTTTCAAAAGCATTTCGCATGACAACACTTGGCTACAACCGTAGTGGAAGACAGGCAGAAAACTTTGATGAAATGTTTTGTGGGGATCAGCTTAAAGACTTATTGCCAAGAGCAGATTTTGTTGTTTCTGTTTTACCAGGGACAAAGGCGACGGAAAATTTGTTTGGAAAAGAACAATTTAAAGCCATGAAAAAAGAAGCTGTTTTTATTAATATCGGCCGCGGATCGACAGTTTGTGAAAATGCTTTAATCGAAGCGCTTCATAATGGAGAAATTGCTCACGCTGTTCTAGATGTATTTAAAAAAGAACCGCTTGATGACAACTCTCCATTATGGTCTATGGAAAATGTGACCATTACACCTCACGTGTCAGGTGTATCACCGGCTTACCAAGATCGTGTCTTTGAAATTTTCGAACATAATTTATCGGTTTATCGGAGCGGTAATGGGAATTATATCAATCAAGTCGATCTTAAGAAAGGATATTAAACAAATCATCCTAGTGGTTTAATGCCATGATTGCAACTTTTCAACAAAAAAGGTATACTTATTATAAACATTATAAAGAAAGAATGTCTATAGAAAGAGAGGTGCATGGCGATGTCATCAGTGTTAAATGAAGCGGTTGACAAGCTTAAAAGCTCTGGAGTGCGGATTACTCCACAACGTCATGCGATATTGGAATTTCTAATTGATTCCATGTCACATCCGACAGCGGATGATATATATAAGGCTTTGGAAGGTAAATTTCCGAATATGAGTGTCGCAACAGTCTACAACAATTTGCGCGTCTTTAAAGAAGTCGGACTTGTTAATGAACTGACATATGGTGATTCTTCAAGCCGATTCGATTATGTTACAACCAATCACTACCATATTATTTGTGAAAACTGTGGCGATATTCGCGACTTCCATTACCCTGGTTTGGATGAAATTGAGTCAGTCGCCGAATCCGTTACAGGCTTTAAGGTTGGAAACCATCGTATGGAGGTTTACGGGCTTTGTCCAGATTGCCAAAAGGCATCGAAACATTAATTATTATTCGTCAAAGGAAGAAAGCTGAGCGCCTAATAGATAATGGCAGCTCAGCTTTTTAAATATCCTTTTTTTCGGTTGTATTTTTCGTCAAATTCCTTTCCTTCTAACTCCGGATCAAGGGTGAGCGGCTCTTTGCAGTACATGCATGCGTCAACCCGCCCCAGCATTTTCGTCACTTTTTTACATGATGGACAAGTTACTTGCACAGCACGCGTCGAGAGCATTCCTATCCATGCATAGACGAGCGCACTGGATAAGACGGCAAGGAACCCTAATATCATAAAAATGGACATGACAAGCATTGAGGTTCGAAAGAAAATTCCTAAATACATGATAATGATGCCGATAAAAATTAACGCCAAAGCGAAAGTTCTTATTTTATTAATTTTGTTTGAATATTTAATTGACATTGTTCGCTCCTCCTGCCGCTTCTGTATAAGCTCTTAATGAGTATAGCATATTTTTTTGAATGCTTAAAAAAGGAAAAACCGAAAACTTGTTGAACTTCTTAAATACTCACTTAATCATCCTGTCCAATTCGCGAGTGAAGAGGAATGGAGGAGCATCAATGGAAACTGTTTTCTCAAATCTTTATAAAGAAAGAATCGGCCATCCTGACACATTGGGTATTTTAATAATAGAAGAAACAGATCAAATGGAGTTAATAAAATATTCATTTGATGTCATCATTCTTATTATTGTAGAAAATCTTCACCCGTCATGGTTAGTAAAACATTATTACATTCATAATAAAAAGACAGGTATATTCACCTTTAGTGATAAATGCATAAATGATCAGCTGTTCGCAGCCAGTAACAGGCATATACTTGAATGGTTTTTAAGTGGTGAAACGAAATATGAGCGTGACGACTATGTTAAAAAAATTAAAACGCGATTGATTGAATTTCCTGTGGAAGATCGCGAGAAAAAAATCGGCATTGAATTTGCGAAGTTTATTGTACAATTTTCTGAAGGAAAACAGCTTTTTGCCTCCAATCAATATTTGGACGCTTTTCATCATATTTTGAAAGCACTCCATCACTTAGCACGCATAGCTGTTCTTGAATATGGGTTATATCCTGAAGTGACAGTATGGGATCAAGTGAAAAAAATTAAGCCGGAAATTTATAAGCTTTACGCTGAGCTTATAGGAAGCCAGGAACCGCTTGAAAAAAGAATTGAACTTCTTTTATTGGCTCATTCTGTATCATTAAACATGAATGCAGAAATCGGCGGTCGCCACTTATTGAAAGTAATGAAAACGAAAGATACGTTTTGGCCAATTTCTGAAATCATGAATCATCCTGATTTGAAAGATTACGGATTTGAACTATTTCCTTTAATTGAGCATCTAATTAAGATGAGTCTTATAGAAGTGAAGAAACTTCAATCTCAGAATACTGACATCTTTTATTTCATGTATTTTCCGGCCGAAAACAAAAATAAAAAATATGGTTGACGAGTAGTAATACGCATGGTATAGTAGGAAATGTCGCTGCGAGAAAGCGACCCAATAACTCTAAAAAAGTTGTTGACACACAGTTTGCTGATATGTTATATTAATAAAGTCGCCATTGAGAGCGGCGGAATAAAAAATCGTTCTTTGAAAACTAAACAAAACGCCAAGCGAATGAAACAATACATGAGCAACAACCCTTTGATAAACCTTTGATAATTGGTTATCAACTTTATCGGAGAGTTTGATCCTGGCTCAGGACGAACGCTGGCGGCGTGCCTAATACATGCAAGTCGTACGAC
>NZ_QCZG01000045.1 GCF_003097615.1 Pueribacillus theae | reverse complement strand
GGTCCGGGAGGGATCCGAACTTTTTCATTCCTGTAGACTTTATCGTGCAATTTGTTTGCGATAAATCTCCTTTTATATTTTTAGCGATTAGAATATTCAATAAAATTTTGTTTAAAATAAAGCATGAGCCATTTAAAAGGATGGATGACATATGGAAAAAATCATTAAAGAATTAAATAAATTTCTTGAAGGAAATTATATGGCCATTCACACTTATGAGCAATATATTCATCACACGGGCGACCAAAAGGTAAAAAAACTGTTACAAAATATTCAACAGAACCATAAACAACATGCAGCAATGATTGGTAAAAGAATTCAAGATCTTGGTGGGATTCCTGCTCATGATGTAGATATAAAAGGTAAAATGATTGAATTAATATCTAAATTAAAAGAAACCACCAAAGATACGAATTCAATTCTGAAAGATGCAGCAATTGGTGAAAGCAGGGGTATCCAAACCTCAAAGGAACTCCTTGATGGTGATTTAGATTCTGAAAGTCTGCATCTTGTGAAGAGAATATTAGAGCGCAATCAGCAGCACGTTAATTTGTTAAAAAGTTACATGTGATCAACTTAGGGCTTGCTGAAGCCTTATTTTTTGCGTTTAACCCTCAACTTTTACACGTGTTTCTGTCGAACAGCAAGAGCATTACGAGTATCGGCCATTTGATTTCAATCCATTTACAAAAAATAGATTTACATTCCCAATTAAATACCAATACAGCTATTCTGGCTTTAAAACCCATTTTGAAAAAGGTAATAATGTATTTTCAGTAAGTTTTTTACTTTTATTCAATAATCATTATGACTACCACAATCATAAGTAAGGATAAGTAAACTTTAGAAAAGATGGCATCAGGTATTTTTTGTGCCCAACTTCTCCCCATTGGCACCCCTAATGCTCCTCCAATGGAAAACCCAAGCAATGCAGGCAAATAAATAAATCCTAAGGTCGAATTAGGCATTCCTTCTACTTGGAAACCTGCAATCATATATGCAATTGCACCGACTATAGCGATCGGCAGACCTAAAGGAGTTGCCAAAGCCACGGCATGAAGCATCCGCATCCCGTGATTTCTAAGGTATGGAATCGTCATCACGCTACCGCCTATTCCAAGCAATGTTGAAATGAATCCAATGAATGTTCCGACTACTGCCCTGGACTTTGAATTGGGAGAACGAAACGTCTGTTCATTTGCTTCCTTCGTGAATGATTTCCCACGAATATTTGATATGACTACATAAATCAATAAGATGATAAAGGCAATTCTTAGAATCTCGCTATCAATAAAACGGGCAATTAACCCGCCTGCCAAGGAACCTAATGCGATAAAACCAACCAACAGTTTAAATACTGGCCATTTCACATTGCCTTTTTTTGCATGATTAAAGGTAGAATTCGTTGAATTAATGATCATTACAGCGAGTGAAGTGCCAATCGCAGTATGCATGATATAATCTGCGGGAATAGAAGCAGGTAAAAAAGCATATAGGATAGGCACAACAATGAACCCTCCTCCAAAGCCAAACAGACTGGACAATATTCCAATCAGAACTCCTATTAATGTATACATTATAATCATAGTCAATGTCATTTACTGCAAACCTCTTTTTCTGTATTACTTGATTGGGTGACAGTTGTCAGCTTATTTGGGGCGACAGCTACTTGGGATTGATCCTAACGCCCCTCAAAGTTAAGGGGTTCCGCTGAGTATCATATTAATACAATAAAGAACACCATTCCTATATTTTTCCTCTTACCTATTAAAAAAGACAATTTCTTGAGATTTGAAATCATTCCTTTTAATTTAGCTAATTGAACTAAGCACCCGTTAGCGAATAATCATAAACTCTCAGGTAAATGATTTTTATACATTTCTAATACATCAGTATGCCCCTTTAACACATCCACCGTTTGGGGATGGGGCTTTACATAAATAATCGGATAGTCCTTTTCATCATATTCCTCTCGAATGGAAAAAGCTAATTTCTCTTCATCCATCGAAAATTGGGCATCAATTCCTTCTTTATTCCCACGAGCATCTAATCTTACCCATTTATTAAGTGTTCTAAAGAAAACGGCATTTAAAGCGTGAATACAATACCCTTTTTCTGGCGTATCAAACAACATCAAGCGTTGATAACAGAAACCTGTTGGAATTCCTTGTGACCGTAATAGAGAAGCGAATAGATGTGATTTTGCGTAACAAATGCCCTCTTTATAGGCTAATACGTCTGATGCATGGCAAGTGACGCGTTTTCCTTGAATGTCCCAAGAATGAGATATTTCATCTCGAACAAACTCAAAAGCTACTTTTACTTTTTCAATTTCCGTTTGAAAGGGGTTGAAAAGTTCCTCCGCTTTATCTCTAATTATCGGATTAGAATAATTAACTTCATTTAATTCCAGTAAATAATCGGCTAGTTTTTCAGACTCACAAATCATATTCATCGAATCTACCCCTTTCAGTATGATTAAAAATGTATAATGACGTATTATTATACATTAAATAACGACCAAAGTGGTATTGTCAAACTAACTTGCCTGTTAGTTTTAGTAGAAACTTTGACAATCTTAATAGAGTAAGCACTATTGAGATTCAAATAGGTGGATTGATTATCTTTCATCTATCCCCTCTGATTTCTTAAAATAACTCGGTGACTTAACTTTTTTCTTATAAAAATAATAGTATCTTAGTGATTTGTCGATAAACGGAACGTGGGAGGCAAACCTGTAAATCCCGATTCCAATAACCGCCATTTTTTTGAAACTACATCTTTTTGTCCATGGTTTGGTTTTTTACATCCAGTGGAAGAAATAAGTCCGATTCCGATGTTTCATACTAGTAAAGTTTCCAGTGGGCCTTTCTTCGTCCTGTTCGCTTTGAATAAAGAAACATCAATCTTTCTTTGCACTTATTGTTATAATCCACCTAATAATTCCAATCAATAATATAAGGGCTCCATTAACCAATGTTATTAGTCCTATAAATGCTCCACCATAGCCAGCACCCTCTCCCGTTCCCCCTGAACTCCAATCATAAAAATAAAGAAACAATGCACCACTTAAAAAACCAAGAACCGGAGCAAGTGCCATCATAACGATCCCTGAAACCATAAGATTTAAATCTCTTTTTTTAAACAATATAAAGAAAGCAATATTAAGCAATATTATTACCAAGATAAATAATAGTAAAATTAAAACGTCCATCGTTCTGTCCCCCATAATCTAATTCTACATAAAAATCCAATTATGTTGGGATGGTTATCCCATTAAATGGCCCGTTTGTTAAATTAGAAATTCAATAAATTTCCACACTATAATCCGAAAACCCTAAATATTAAACTCAATATGTTCAATTAAAATCCTTATATGCAAAATAGGAACTATCACTTATTCCGTTATGTGGCCCAGCAAAGCAAAAACGAGCAATTCTTATCCCATTCTCGTACACCATTTCTTGAACAAGGCTTATTCAAAAACTTCTTAGATTCCATCTAATATTTTTTATTATCAGCGCTTACTCTATAAACGACATTGCCAAATGTAAATTTAACAGGGTATAACGAAATAATGACAGCAATAAACTGGCTTAATGTTTTAATCCATCCTTGAAGTTGTAACATATGGTTAATTAGGTAATTGGCCAATTGAATAAGTCCAAATACAATAGCCACCGATGAAATAAAAGCAAATATAATCAAAATCACTTGTCGCATTGAGAGTTTTTTCATCATTATCAATTTCTTATTCATGCTGCCGTCGTAAATTGAAAAAAAGATGTACGCAGACGGAAGCAATAATAAGTACCAACTTGAATAACCAAATCCAATCCACAAAGAAGCCATTCCTAAAAGCAAAAGCCACCCGATTATGTTGAATACTTTTTTGTTCACTTAATCACTTCCCTTACATTGTGCGTTAATAAAATCTTATCATACTACAGCCCACTCAAAAACAAGTTATTCAATTAATCACCCGTTCGAATAAAGAATGCCCCGAAGCATCCATTTTTTATTGAGTGCAAGTTAGTTCACACCAGCCTAAGTTTTTTTTTCTCATAATTAACTAACCCCATCTGAACTTACTAAGAAGTTTTTTATTTCCGTTAATATGGAAAGTGGGAGTGACTTGTACAATGAAAATCCTTCCCGTTTCTGAACAACAGAAAAAAATTTAACAAAAGAACTATCACCTATAATGAATATTAAGCTAGAGTTGCAATCGCAAGCCATTCAGCTTAAGAAAGGTTTCGATCGGTTGATCGTGTCGGAAAAGGGAAATCGAATTGTTATCCAAGGGGTTTGCATCTAAAATTGCCATTTCATCCATTATTTGCCTAAAACATTACAACATTTCAATTTCTGCTTTAAACGCTCTTTATTCCTTAATGGCATCGGGATGCTCGAGCTGTTCAGCCGCCTTTGCAGTTAATTCTGCAATTTCCGCTAGAAAAGCTTTAAAACGTCCTTTAGAATTAAATGAACAAAAAAATATACGATTAATTGCTAGGGTTGTCAACGAGGCTTAATCAGGTTATAGTTTATAATTAACAGCATTCGAAAAAATATTCGCATTATTGTGAAAGGGGAACTTAATAACATGGAAGAACTAAAAGTGCGTAGGGTAGTTACCGGCCATGATGAGAATGGTAACGCGACGATTAAAATTGATGATACGGTGACAGGAATAAAACCAACAGAGGATGCTTCACTTGCATTAGTATGGTCTACAGATGCGTTCCCATCTGACAACACTGATGAGTTTGATGGAGCAAAAAGAAAAGTTGGACTTACCTCACCAGGCGGTACTGTCTTGAGATTTGTTGATTTTTATCCCGGAAATAATAAATTTATGCATCGAACGCAATCAATAGACTATGGAATTGTGATTGAAGGAGAGATTGAACTTGAGTTGGATAACGGTGTAACCGCCCAATTAAAAGCTGGGGAGGTCGTTGTACAACGAGGAACGATTCATTCATGGAATAATAAAACAGATAAAACTTGCCGCATGGCTTTTGTATTGATTGAAGCTGAAAAAGTCAAGATTGGAAATCAAACACTTGAACCGACAGATTGATTTTCTCAAGGGGACAGTTCTAAGGGACAAGGGGCCAGGTAGAGGCCGCTGAAAAAGGCACCTTTTCAACCTTTTCCTTTGAAAATTACTAGCCTTATCTAGTCTCTTCGATGATATGGAAAAAAACCAGACGAAAACGGCGGTAATTTAGAGGATAGTATCTGGCTATCCTCTTTAAATTAACCACTAATGCAGTTAATTTTGCTTGTGTTTCCATGCTTCTTTTAAGACCGTACCCCTGCTACGATTTAACCCGTGGAAATTCTTCATCTCACCATTTTTCCATTCTTGTCAAGCTCTGTTTCTGTATTTTTCTTTAAATTTATCTGTCTTTTGTTGTTGGCTGTATTCGTAAAATTCTGGGGTGTTGATTCCTACTTCTAAAACTTTTGACTGCTGTAATGATGCGGTCTCAGTAGTATACTTTTATTACACATTTTGTGCTCCTTTGTAGAAGATTGGGAACAAGTAAGGTCTCTTTCTACAATAGAAGCATTTTTCAATTAAGTAAACATTAAATAATATTTTACTTTTTTTGTAAGTTGTGCAAGGCTATTGGGTCAGACCCCCACTACCAGGCACCCAAAAAGAGGGGCTGGCACAATTTGTACAGCCCCATTATTCCTTGTATGCCAAAGCCATCCCACCATTTGAGAGTTTGCATTTTAAATTGCCATTTCATGCATTATTTGCCTAAAACATTACAACATTTCAATTTCTGCTTTAAACGCTCTTTTTCTAGAATGCAATTTTTTATAATGCTCGATTGTAACCATCTTTCCGTTCATCTTCCCATTTGACTCCAATGTTTCACCTAACGCGGCTATCAGCGCAGCTGCCTTATAATAGCTTTTTCGATAACCGCCTCCTACAACAGCCTCTGTTCGTTGATCTACTTCTTTCTTTATCCATTCAATATACTTTTCATATTGTTCATTTGCTAAAACGACTTTTTCTTTCCAATTTAAAAATAGATCTAAGAAGCTTTCCATATCGTCTTCTTCTATGAACCCTAACCGATATGCGATTCCATTTATCAGTTGTTGTCCAGCCTTTGTAATCTTCTTATTTTTATCTAAAAATAAAATAAATAGCGGTATAGCGATACCTTTAAAACAGCTGCTCCAGCCTAGGGTAGTTTTGTCATTTTTACAAGCTTCATAAACGTAATCAAATTCTCCATTGAAAAAACGGATGATTTTTTTATGCTCCATTGAAAGGTGATTGACCGTCATCTGTTTCATGTTATGATTTAATCCCCGAATCGAATTCTCTGGTAGTGTTTTTGCATACTTTGCTGCTTTGTCCACTATGTTTTGATAATCAGGCAGTTCAAACAGGCGTAAATAATTGTTCACTGTAGAATCAGCATAAAAAGCTGCTTCATAGCATTCCTTAATGATATCGGGATGTTCGAGCTGTTCAGCCGCCATTGCGGTTAATTCCGCAATTTCCGCCCGAATCATTAGATTTTCAGGCAATACACGAATCGCTTCCAGTCCAATTTTTTCACACTCAGGCTCCTTATTATCATTTATTAAATACTCACAAGCATATTTATATAAAACAGGATGTCTTGCCGACACTTCTCTAGCAGTTTCACATAAGCGACTAATCCCCCCTTGAAAGATACATGCCTCTAACAGCAATTTGCCTGCCCTGTCCCCTTCTGTATTTTTCAAAAAGGAAATCCACTCTTCCATAAAGAAGCCAATTCCCTCAAGTTCTTCAGGCCCAACCGTCAACATTTCTTCTACGTTTATATTCTCACACATATTCCATGTCAAATACTGATACAGCGCAGCTGTTCTTTCCTCGCCTTCAGTAACCTGATATTTGGTATACATCAAGTGAAGAGCAATCTGCTTTAAGTCTAAATCTACTAGTTCTTTCTCAACAATATCCTCCAATCCCAATTCATCCCACTCTTCTGTATCTGTGTCCAATACATTGAATGTCATCCTACAGAGGCGGTCATATAATTCTGATGCTTGCTTATAGTCTTTTTGAAATAACAAATCTTCTGCTACCTGGAAGGCTGTTGAAAGATCCTTTCCTATTTCAAAGCTATCGTAATAATCATAAATATAATCACTATCCCAATAACTTTCCCCATATTCTTCGTATCCTCTGCACTCAAAATAAATTTCCTCATTTTCTACTTTATTACACCAATCTTCTATCCATTTCCTATCAGCAATAGCAGGATAGCCTTGTTTCTCATCTAAAGAGTTTAGAAATGAAATTCGCTCATGCTCTTTCTTGGTCCGGGCTAAGTTATGTATCCATTCAGTTTTTTCCATTTCTGACATTGTGGACAATTTTTTATCAACGGCTCTCATAAATTCATTATAATTCATCGCTTTTTCCACCACTCTTCTTTCAATTTAATATTGTAATATTTAGCACGAAAATGGTGAATACGAATAACCACTGATTGTTCGTTTAAGCCGTTGATCGATCTTTTCCGGACTAAACTTCCTTTCTTTTTGGTTTTCAGCCCATGCTTTCATCTCATGATGCATCGGATGCTTTTTATTTTCAATCAGACTTAAATATTCTTCAAACCCAGGTGCTCCTCCGACATCTTCAGGAGGTCTTTCTCCGTTGCCGTCTATATATGTTGCTTGGAACGATTTTGATTTTACTACCTTTTCAAGTGTTATCGTATGCTCCCAAGAGTCTCCGAAATCATATTCATAACTGACCACATTATATTTTGGAAAAATATCCTCTAATGCAACAAATTGCTCCTTCCGAATCTCAACATTATCGAAATTTACAAATTCCATTGTTTCTGGGTCATCATCCATCACAATTTGAAGTAGTCTTTCATTTTCTCCTCTTCCCACAACAAATTCATGCAAGTGATAATTTTGCCAATCAAAAACAGTTTGAATAATATGATGGAGATGTCGAAAAGAGTAAGTGGAAGGTACGAGAACGCGCCGCCATATATCATGACCTTCCAGGTTAATTTGTATCTTCAGTTGATACAGTTCGACATCTAGAACCTCATCCACTGCTTCACTTTTATTTAAAGCAACAATGCCAAGACATTGAAGCATTTTTTCATATGGATAAAAATATTCATTTGTTCCAGAACCCTGAATCAGCCTGCCTGCTGCAATGCTAATGTATCGTTGAATTGTTGTTTCTTCGTCCAAAAATTCTTGCATAAAACCAATTTCACGGACAGCATTGTTCATCTTTGCCACCATGCTTCTACCCGATGTTTGCGAAAAGGAAATTTCACCAGCTTTCGCCATGTAGGTTTCAATGACTTCCTTCCGAACACCTTCCATACGTAAAGCCACCGAAATAGCCTCGCAAATTAACTCTTTTATTTTAAATAAATCCTTCTTTTTTGGCTTGTAGATAACGATCGGATATCTTGTTTCATTGTTCATCAAAATGATCGCTTTTCCTTTATCAAGGCTGACAAAATTGGCGTGCCATGACATGAAGCTGCTGGGGAATTGCTCGTAATCCCCAGAAGAAGCTAACTCGCTATGTTTTATGCCTATTTGATTAAGCAAGGCTTTTGTACATTGGATTAACATGCCTTTCCTCCTCTCTATTTCTTTTTATTCATCTTCTTCCTTTAAGGGCACCAGTCATTTCTTCCAATTTTTTTTGCCATTATTTCCTCTCCTCTTCTTCACTCATTTCCAAATTATTGAAATACTTTTTTACTAATGCTTCAGCTTCTTTTATGCCGGCCTCGGTTAAATAAACTGACTTTGATCTTTTACTTCCTCGAATTAAATCCCCATCAGTAAGTTCATCCAGCACCTCAAACGGATAGCCCTTCCAACTTCTTCTCATTTCCCCAAAAAGGTCGTCATTCTCTTTCCATGATGTTAAGTATAGCAATAACAGCGTAAGATCCTTAATCTTTTCCTCCATGTCTCACGAAATCCTTTCCATAGTTTTGTTTACTATAGGTTATTGTTCCTTTTCCCTTAACAAAGCTAGTAAAGCATTATAGATCTCTCTCCAAGATGCATTTAAATCTAAACTTACAATTTCAATTGCCATTCGTTCATCCCATGAATAAATTTCATGTAGCTCTCCAGCCTGATTTCCCGGATAGATTAAAATCCCCCTTACACGCTTGAAAGCCGGCTGATGCATAACATAGGTAAAAATTTGATACAAATTATGGCTGTGAAATGTTGCTCGGTCGAAATGGCGCTGAAATAAATGCCGATAAAACTTCGCATCAATGATTACCTTTTCTGGCTTATAACGATGAGTTAATGAAACATCAGTCAGCATCGTTGGGAGCAAAGAACGATTCCCCTGTAAATTCCATTGAAGCCTTTCTGAGTGAACGGTGTATGTCTCTTGTTCCCTTTGATAAAAATGAAAAAGAAATTTTTCAAATAGCCGGTTTACCTCTCCTTCATCGAGATCAACCGTAAATAAGCTCCAATTGCCGCTCTTATGAGACAATAGTTTAAGTTCATGCAAAAGAAGGGCGATATGGATCATTTGTTTATAGTACGCGTTATGACGAGAAAATTTTAATCTAGTAAACGATTCCTTATTTAGCGGAATTTCATAAACTGTAGGCAGCTGCTCCCATAAAATGAAGCATTCTCTTCTAGTCTTTTCTTGAATGTGTTGATTTTTAACCAACTGCCTCAAAGTCGTTTTCATGATTTGATTCAATAAAATATTGGATGAATACTCATCTTTTTCACAGACAACGACGGGCTTCCTTTCAGCCAACAGCTGAACAGATTCATTCATCATCATACGACCAGCAATATAACTCGTTTCCTCGCTATTAGCCACATAATTTCTGACCAATCCACGCTTTAATAATTGTTGAACTTCCTGCTTGAAACGATGGGCTAAAAAATCATACGTAATTAAATCTTCATCAATATCACTCAAGTGATCAACAAACTCCGGTATCTCATTAACATAACTGAGCAAACAAAATAGATTACGAATCGGTACTTTGAAAGTTGAAGACATTTTAAACCCCTTCTAATAATGAAACGGCAATCTCAGGCCGATCAAAGAAATACTCTTCCAACAGCGGCTTAATTTCGTAAGCAATAATCTGTTCATACCATTCGTTTTCATCCATATTTTTAGGTAAAAAGGAAAAGAACGAATGTCCAATAGCATAGCCTTTTCCAAGCTGGAAATCCTCGATAATGGCACGATTAATTTTGTCCATTGCGTAAAGTATGCGTTCAATCATTGGCTCAGACAGTCCTTGGTTTTCCATGAAATTCTGCCATTTCTTATTAAAAGAAGGTTCCAGAGTGATGAAAGAAAATCTTCTGCGGAGCGCCACTTCCAATTGAGCCAAGGATCTGTCGGCTGTGTTCATTGTCCCAATAATATACACATTGCTTGGCACTGTAAATGTATTTTTCGAATAGCCCATTGTTACAAACTCATCACGTTTGTCTCGTTCAATCAACATAAAAAGCTCACCAAAAACCTTCGATAAATTCCCCCGGTTAATTTCATCAATAATAAAATAATAATTTTCTTCAGGATTTTCCAAAGCTTTGTTACAAAAATCATAAAACACGCCATATTCTAGCCCGAACCCTTGGCCATCCACAGGACGAAACCCCATGACAAAATCTTCATACGAATAATTTTGGTGAAATTGGACCATTTCAATATTGTTCTCATTTTTTTCACCTATTAGCGAATAAGCAAGCCGCTTAGAAACAAACGTTTTGCCCACACCAGGAGGACCTTGCAAAATCAAATTCTTTTTATAGGTCAGCAAACCGACCATTGTGTCATAAAGCCCTTCATCAATAAACACTTCATTTAGAAAGTCAGCTTTCGTATAGGCCGGAATTTCAATCTTCTCTTTTTCATTTAATAGAGTAATTGCCTCTTTAAGATTGTCCTTTAGTATCCATTTAAAATGGCCCGTTTGTATATATTCGCCGTTAAAAAGCACTCGCCAGTAGCTCGGTTCTCTGTTAATGACAGGAGCTTCTTTTTCGGTTTCTTGAAGAATTCGTTTTGCTAAAGACACAACAGGAGAAATAAATGATGATGGATGTTTGCCAAGCATTGCGCCAAGTTCTCTGCTCGTAGCCCCGCCCCCCATTTCATCCATTTTCTTTAAGTATATAATATCTCCCTCCCGGAAAACTTTAGGGTTTCTTAATAAGTCCAGCCATTTCCCAACACTAAATAAATCTTCGGTAAAGTATTCGCTAGGTTCTTCTTTTATCGCATCCATTTTCTTTATGTCATTTGAAACTTGAACCATTTTTTCTTCTAATTTTTCAAATGTAAACTCATGTATATTGCGGATGGTATCTGTATCCTCTACTCCTCTCTCAGAGTGTTCTGAGCCATACAGAAGACCATAACGAATGCCATTTTCATTTATGGAAACAAAAAATTGCGGAGCGAGACGATGACTTTTATACTTATTTTCATAAACAGCTAGCCAACATTCTGTTGTTCCAAAGCTTTGATTCCAGTTAAAACCATTAAGGGCCTTTCCTTCGACAAAGTCAAAACCTTGCAGGTCATCAAATTTACGAATCGCTTGATGAATTTTCCCTAGTTCAATACGAACCTTTTCCTTTTTATCGTGATAGAAAAGCTGGAACATAATCGTAAAATTATTAAATGACTGCAAAATATTCGTATCGTATTGTGCACTCACATCTTTTTTAATATTTTCTAAATCTTCAATGGTTACATGGTTTTCTTCAATTATTTTATCTATGAGCATAAACTTCATTTTATTTATTTTTTCGGAATTCCGATAAATGTTCCTCAATTCTAGTAAAATTTCTTGCTCTAAATTAGAAATCGCTTTGACCATTAACTCTGGCTCATTCATAAATTCATATAATGTCTTTGCCAGTCCGTGAAGATACTCCACAGCACTTTCTACTTTAATCTTGTCGTATTGAGAACTGCAAAAGAGATAATCTTGAATACCCAACATTGTTAAATCCGGAAAAGTTTTGCTTAGATGAGCATGGATAACCTGGCAGATCGCGAAATAGTTGACATAGTTTTCAATCACAGAACCCATTTTTTGATTAATTTGAAAGGTGGATTTTACATCTTGATATACTTCACCCTTGTAAAGGGGATATTTCTTATAATCATATGCTGCCAGCAAATACCCGAAAAAAGGTGCACCGAATGACAGACTTGAGTCAAAACCTTTTGCTTGATGATGAAAGCCGCTAATCCGCTTCTCCATAGGAATGGATTCATCGTATAACCAATTCCAAAGTTCAGCTGATTCCACCGGCCTTGCCTCGGCATACTTCACAAGATAATCCATGTTGCTCCAGTGGACAAAACTGCCAGTTGAAGGATTTTTCTTTTGTAGAAATTTTGCAACATTAGCCACATTAGCCGCTGTAATTTCTGTTTCTCTCATATAACGATTCAATTCTTCTAAAATTTCCTTTTTGTACATTTCATCGTACATCGCTGTTTCTTTAAAGGCTTGATAGCGACGAAAGGAAATATCTATGTAATTGTCTTTTAAAATCTGTTTTTGCATGTCACGATTAACCATGATTCCAGCTCCTTTTTAAATCGTTAACCCCAAAAAATAAAATAACAAAGAAAGAAAACCTTATTCAGCTAGGAATAAGGCCTTCTAATTTTTTTCAACAACAAGATTTTCAACTCCCTCAAAATGGAAGGTAAAATTATTTCTATATTCTCTTAGTTTATGTAAATTCAAGTCAAATTGAAACGGGAAAAACATTGGGTGATTTGTAATCGTATGTCCATATAAAGAATGGCTATCTAAAGCAAACAAGATAGTTTCAAATAATAAGCCATGCAAAAGCGGGTTTACTATGGCAACCTTATCGTTTTCCTTATAGGATCTATTTTTAATAGGGCTAATTATCCCCCATGCTCTCAAACTTGAAATGGCAGCACCCGTTGCTACCTCTACTCTTCGCCGGTCGCCATATGATTCTTTCATTCGTTTACCAATGGACATGCTGGATACTGTATCTTGCAATTGAAATAAACGTCCAAATTCAGTTACTACTTCTTTGAAAAAAGGATATGCAATAATGGTCATGCACCAATGAGCAATTAACCGCTCTTCTTTTGTAAATTCATTAAACTCATTTAACACTTCATCGCGAATATCTTTAATATCGTCTGGAACGTTATACCAAATTTTCATTAACATTGTGATCGCATTTTTCCGAGACTTAGCACCTGTTATATCTTCACGCAGAAACCCATCAAGGATGGCATACATATCTTTCTTCGAATGCCTTTTGGATTGCTTTGCTGTACAATCTAAATGGTGTAATAATACCTTTTGATCAAATCCCACCGGTTTGGTCATTCCAATCCACTTCCCTTAACTGAATCAACCTTGGCGAATGGTACAATGACTTCTTCTATGCTAATGCCGCCGTGTGTGACAATATTTTGCCCATTTGGAACAAACGCTTGTCCGTATTGTGCTAAGAGTACATAGTAATCATCAGGCAATCCGATATTGGGCCACTTTATAGCTGGTAATTCATATGCTGAATCTTCATAAATGGTACGATCCCGATAAATTCGAACCCGTTCGCCTCTTTGATCGACTAAAACGCCCTCAGATATTCGCCCAATTCCCGTTGCATTGGTATTTCCATGATCTGACGTTATATATATTGTGAACCCAGCTTGATGTAACTCTTGTAATAAGTTTTCAAGATAGTTTGATTCTAACCATAATTGTAATTGTGAAAAGATACTTTTTTCGCCGAGTACTGCATGATGGGAAATTTGGTCAATCACATCCACAACAGCCCCGTACACTTTAGTAGCTTCTCTTGATAACCCTTTTATGCTTGACCGATCATAAGTTTCCGCTCCTAACCCTTTTTGATAAGTCACGTATTGCTTTAAAACACCGTGTTCTTCCCAAAAAGCTTTCCACCATTTTTCCTCAGTAGCTGTAGTTGTAATCGATTTACCAAAAGTTAAAGGGGCATTGCCGGAAAAAATGGCTTGGCGAGACACAGATGTTAAAGTTGGAACCCAGGCAAAAACCCCATCTTCATCAAAGTTAAAACCTTTAACTTTTAAATGATTCCTTACGAATATCCATTCAAAATAACTCATTCCGTCTAATACTAATAAAGCCACCTTATCATTATTAGCTTTATCGTTATTTATTGTATGTGGAATGTGGTGGACGAGCTTTGGCTTCGGATAAGGCGGTAAACTCGTTAAAGAATGGTAATGCTTCAGCATCCATGATTGGAAAGCTTGGTTTACATTCTTAATTAACTCATCATGATCTTTTCCCATGCTTATTGATGTATGTTTATATTCAGCAAGATGTACTATTATTTTTATCCAGTCCTGATATCTTTTTGCATCTGATAGTTTGTTTAGTATATCGCTATACAGAAAATCAAGCTTCTTTTCCATATCTTCAACAGATTCTTTTGCTTCAATACCTTGCATCATCCAATCAGGTAAATTGGATGCTTCTATGCCTTTTACTTTTTCCAACGTTCCCTCTAAAAATAAATCATTCATCATTCTGCGTACATCACCATCAGCTAATGGGCTGCGGTATTCAATAGCTAGCGGATCATGAACTTGTCCACTCTCATATCGTGAAACATCCATCACTAACTTCTTCCATTCTTCCTCTAGATAGCGGTAAAAGAATTTCGAAGAACCTATCATGTCCTTTAACGGTAATTTTTTGAAAGCATGAATCTGATTCCAATTTTTATATAAAAATTCGACCAATGCCTCAGGGATATTCTTACTTTGATAATGAATTGAAAGCAGGATTTTATATAATCCAACTTCTCCATCAATGATTTCATATGGAATTTTATAAAAGTGTTTTACAATATAAGCTAGTGTTTCTTGTTCAGTTGGTTTCCCATTATATGATTGATGGACGCGGTATAAGCCATCAAAATCCTCTCTATTTATCTTCCGGATAACATTTGCAGAGAACTTAGGGAATATTATTTGAATATCAATTTTTATTTTTAATGCTTTTTTCTCAAATTCATAAGGTAAGGAGATGTCTTCATTGGCAAAGACGATTAGTTTTCGTTCCTTTTCTTTTTCTCGAATTTTTTGTTCGTAGATATAGCGAAATGTTATGCTGTCATCATATCGTAAAACAAGATAGCCCTTCTCTGCTAAATAATTCAGGATCATTTCCTCATTTAGTAAAAAATCTAAATCGTACACAAAGAGAAAGGAACTACTCTGATTTCTGAACTTATTAATAATGACATCCCGCCAATTCGGCATCTCCTGCCCTCCTTATAACCCTAAACGAATACAAGCATTGTCATAGTACATGAGCAATTTGTCATCTTCTTGAATGACCTTCTCTGGAATACGTTCCCCAACTTTAACAATACTTTCAAAATCTTTGTCACTGTAAGCCTTTTTAAATCCTGCACGAATCGCTTCTGTTCGGAACGTTCTTAGCTTTTTTTTATTTCCTTCCAATTCTTTTAGATAACTTTCATATTCCCGTAGCAATGCCCTCTCGCGGAGTTTCTCCAAGTCTGCCTGTTTATTTGGATCTGGCACATACCAACGATGCATTGCTTTTTCAACTACTTTTGGATCATCTGGTTCTAAACCACGCAAATCTTTATAGTTTCTTCTTAGATAAGTAAGAATTTGATTTGGAACAGGCCCATCCCCATCATATCTTAGAAAGTTTTGATTTAAAAGATCATCAAGTTCTGGAAGCTTTTCATGTTTTGCAATATGTTGTAATTCTTTCATAAAATCAGGGTGAATGTCCTGACGAGTCTGTGGCTTTTTCATTAATTGTTGGCGAATCCATTCGATGGCACTATTTTCATCAGAAACAAATAAATTAAGCTGTGTAAATTCCTTAACTAATGTTCGTTTTTTATCATATTCTGCTACTTGGCTTTCTAGAAAGATCATACCATCTCTCATTGGGAAACGCTGTACAACATTAGCCTGAAATTCAGCTGAAGATATAGGTACTGGTAAACCATTCTGTACATGATAAGCAACCATTCGATCAAAAAGGATTCGAGGTGTCCTTTCTGAAATAACCTCAGCAGCTCCTTTTGTTCCAGAAAATTTCGGGAGTTGCTCTAGGTGTTGTGTAATAAAAGTCCATGCAGATTCATCTGTATTAATTTGCTGTTTCATTTTTTCTATATTTTCCTGCTTTGGTTTGTATGCTGAAATTATCAAATCTTGCGTTACTGCAGTAGTTGTGGTTACTGCTTTAAAACTACCTTGCTTTTTATCTAATGTTGATACATTTGCTATGACAAACCCTGCCTTTTGTATAGCTTCTTGGATAGCATTCCATACACTTGACTGAGAGTTGCTAAACTCAACAGTCAACCATCTATTAGGCTTAAGTATTTTAAAGAAATTTTTAAAGCTTTGCTCCATTAAATATTTATAGTCATCTAAATTTTTTTTCTGTACTGGATTTATAATCGATTCTTGGGCATTATTTGTGTATACATTCAACCATGATTCCCATAAAAAGTTTAGTTCCGAATACATTATGTTAGATCCAAATGGTGGATCTGTGAAAATGTAATCGACTGAGTTTTCCTTAATATTTAAGTTCGTAGATGATGACTGTGTAATAAGCCCAAAATGATTATTATTGTCATCATTCCTAAGAATCTTTAATTGATCTTTTAACTTATTTTCTAATAAAAAAATAACTGATCTCTCTACCGAAAGTGAGGGTATATATAGGGTTCCACTTAACCCCCCAGTCCCACCAAATCTAAAACGATTGGTTTTTGTTGCTCTATTTATTGATGCTTGAAAGAAAAATAATAATTTATTGAAAAATACAGATTTCTTAATCCTATCAAACAAACATGCTAATGTTAATAAATTCCTTTTCGTATAAAATTGGTGGACATATAATACGCCATGACTTACCAAAGGTTGCCTAGTATTATATCCTTCAGGAATCTTATCTGTGGGATACCAAAGCTTAGACTTTGACATTTCAATTTTTTTTAATAATTGTAGATCTTCTTCGTCCACCTTTTTTGAATACCTTTTTGTACCAACCACATAGTTTACTAATACAGGCACTTGTTTTGCTACATCCAAAGTTTGTTGTATGTCTTGGTCATAGTATGTAACCCAAACCCTATCCAAACTTCTCCTTTCTAAAACTGAATGGCATTTTGGACAAATAATTTCTTTTTTCATTTTTTTGGAATCTAAATCTACAGCTACATCCCAATATACAACTTCACTGGAGCAATTCGAACACAGAAAAACATCACTCCATACAATGTCAGTAATTAAACCATATTCATTATTTCGATGCCTTGTTTTGTACATCCACATTGTTTCATTTTTAACTTCTTTTAGTATCCTATCAGCTTCTTGCTCAAACTCCAAGGCCTTATCATTTTTATTATAATTATAGGATATTAAAGTTGCAGAGGGTGATAAATCATTTAATATTACATTTCTTTTTCCTATTTTAGATACTTTATTCCCCTCTAAATAGATATTATTATCATTATCAACTTCATAACCAAGTGATTTCACTGTTTCTTTATCTCCGCTAGCCTTAGCAGCTACACCCGTTGCCCCTGTCCCAGAAAAACCATCAAAAACAACATCATCTGGATCAGTATAATGTAATATATATTTTAAAATAGCTTTGTAAGGGACTTTTGTATGGTAACCATGGGCATTATAAAACGGATCATTTTTCCCTACAGATACATCGGATGCAAATGGATACTTTTGATAGTCATCCTTGCACACTTTGTTACTACTTCCCCATTCATTTATAATTTCATTAATCCAAGGATTCGGGCAAGCAGTGTAATATGGTGGATCAGATAAAGCAATAATATCCTCGTCTTCCCCAATTGGAAAACCTTCAATTTTCTTTAATTCAGGTAATTTTTTTCTCAATTCTTCACGGAAATATTCTCTTCGTTCTTTATCATTTTTAAAAGTCATGCCTAAGCAGATAACGGGTCCGTTATCTGCTTGGGATTTTTCTTCATCGAATGATAATTGTGTTGGTTCTTTATTCAAAGTTGCTTCCCCCTCTTACTTCTTGACTGTTAGGCGTACCCGGCTTTCATCATTCGTTCCAATTAATGCCCTTAATAATTTTTCAAAGTTCTGCTTTGCCTCCTGTACCGTAATTGGGTTTCCGTCTCCCACGACTTTTATTAATTGCTCGACATCAATTTTTTCTTGATGGATCCCTTTCAATACAATGTTAATAGCATTGATTAGTTCAATAGAAATTGGCAAGTAAAATTCTTGATTCTCTATAAGTGATTGAATGAGTTGTTTTTGTTTTCCTTCTAGTAGTTCAATACTTTCCTTTACATCCGGCTCATTGAAGTTTGTAAACAATGTATCGGTCCAATTTGCAAGAATGGAATCTAATTCTTCATCTAATTCGTCTAGCGACACCTTTTCCCTGTTCCATTCTACTCTCGGGTTAAAATGGCAGTGAGGACATTCTGGACGGTGCTCCAGCTCATCGGCAGTTAAATGATAACAATCCTTTAATGACTGTATTTTTTCTTTCCACCCATTAAAAACATTACTTGTCCTAAACAATTCAATTTTTGTTGCCAATGATTGAACAGCGTCATGCCGATCATCTTGAAGTAATGCTGCTTTTTTTCTATTTTCCGTTGCAGTTAATCTGTTCTGTTGGTGCAATTGAAGATAATGGTCGATATATTCCTTTTTCAACCGCACTAATTCTGCAACTTCTTCTGAGCAATCTTCCTCATTTTTTAATGCAATGCTTAAATGATTAAGTGTATTGTCTACATGAGCCGTCCATTCGTCGCTAGGAGATACAATATGTCGTGCATTCATGAGATAGCCAGCAATTTTTGTGTAGTCAATTAACCGATTTTGTAAACTTTCTAATCTGTCTATGAGCTTTAAATGTTCCTTTTCCTGTTCGATTCGACTTACATCATATTTTAAATTCATCATTTTGGCTCTTGTATTATATACTTGAAGCCCTTGTAAAAACTCATTTAAGCTACTAAGTTTATTTGTATAATCTTCGATTTCCTCATCTGTAAATATTGGCCCGTCCCATTTTTGAAATTTTTGCCGTAAACTCGCCAACATTTCAACTGTACGGCTAGTTTCCCTTTTTGCGCCAGAAATAATTTGTTTTATCGCTAGATCGATTTTTTCGATATCAGAAAAATCTACTTTAATCGTATTGAACATGCCAGCTAGAGCTTGAATTTCTGGAATCGGGAGGCCGCTTGGCTTTTTAATATGGCTAAAATAAGTAATATCTTCAATCGGTAATTGGATAAAATCCGAGAAATTCATCGCCTCATAAGTCGTTCCGCCAATCGTCACAACAATTTCTCCGCCTTGGATTAGCGCACCAAGGATGACAACAAGCAGTTCCGGCTCCATATCAAATTTTCTCGTTCGGCGCTGATCAGGCGATCCTTGGACAGTGTAAATGACTTCAATTAGTTCGTTTTGGTTTAATACTTGCCCTTTTTCCTTTTGATCCAATAAATCGATAACCCAAGCAGCGTATCCAGACTTTCTTGTTGTCGGGTTCCCATTTTGATCAAGTAGAATGAGTCCGTCTAGTATTGCCTCTCCTTGTGCTTTTCTCTTCCCATTTAAATAGTCCAAAGCATCTTTTACGTACGTATGCATATTTGCCTTTGTTAAAAAGGAACGTTCAATTTTTCGAAAGGATGGGTATTCACTATACTTCACTTCAAACCATTGGGATAGTAAATTTTGAGAAACTGAATCAATTAACTCAACTAAAGTATCTGGATTCGAAGGCAAGAATATCCCGTGAGCCAGTACACTCGCACTTTTTCCTTTATATACCACTTCGTAAGCATCTACAAAGTGCTCCTTAATCCATTTAACTAGTTTTCTTTGGTACTCCGTTATTTTTGGTTTATATAAATTCTTATTTGTTGTTGTATAATTGTACATCTCCGTTGCTCCACCATATAGGCGCAGCAATTTAATAAATTCATCATTTTTTTTCTTAAGCTTAAAGAAAACTTCATCTTCTTTTTCTTCATCTTTATATTTTGGATCCTCGAATGCTTGGAGCATATAGATATAAAAATCCCGTTCCGGTTGTGCAGTAGAGCGTTCGTTAGGTGCACCAAAGAATAAATAACCTTGACGTTTTACACGCCGATCGAACCAAGGTATCTCGTGTAGCCAAATTTTATAGCCATGGACATACGTATTATCTGAAACCTCGGTGGCATTTTTTAATACATCAAAGTAGTAGCTGTCCAACTTACTATTATCCAACATTTCCCCACGTTGAGAAATTAATTCATCTACCGGAACAGCCTCATCAATATTAATATAGTACTGTCCATTTTCGTCATTTAACGAGATAAACTGAAAGCTTACAGCATTTCGCAAATCTTTCATCGCCGCATCAATCGTTGTCTTCAAAAAATCAGCCACATCATCATCAAAATCTAGTAAGGTGGGATAGCTAATAAAAAGTTTATCGCGCATTGCTTCTGACGTTAGACCGATAGGTGTATTGAGATTATCTGTTGTTAAGCGGAATACAGCTAACGCATCTACCATTTTTTCGGCCATTGCTTTATACTGTCGCTTTACCCCAGTTTGGATGGTGCCTTTTAATGTATTCACTTTATCCATGATTGCTTTTACTCGATCATTGGATCGCAGGGAAGAGTCCTCAATTATATAATTCCAGTAACTGTCGAATGAAATAAACCCTGTAGCATCTTCCGGCACTTCTCTTGAAATTAACTTTTTTATTTCATCACTTATTGTTTTTAGGGCAACACGCTTTTCGGCAATATTGACCCTTTCAAACATTTCGAGATATGCTGGATGTATCGGGAACATATTGACGTATGTTTCCATTTCTTCGGATAAACCGTTATACATCTTTGTAAATTTACTTAAGTGTTCCCGAATTAATGCTTTTTGCTCTTCATTTTTATTCAATAAGCGTTCAGAGACGACAAAAGCAATATCTTCACGGACAATACGGGTTTCTTTAAAACGTTCTTTCACTCTTCTAAGTGAATCTGCAACAAAGCTGAATTTAGGGTTATCAAACAGCATTTCCTGCACCCCTGAAATGAAACGGAAGCGGGAGTTACTGCATACTTCCCCCACTTCTCTTAAGAAGCCTAAATCCAATGTTATTTGCATTTCGTTTCTGCTCCGTAGATAATCCAATAGCTCGTCTATTACTAAGAGTAGCCCTTGCTCTGGATATTCTTCATGGAAAAGATCCATCATTTCGTATAACATATCTTTATTGTTGGTCACTTGGTCAGCAGGCGGGAATGTATAATCAATTCCCATCCTTTCAAGCCCTGTTTCCAGGTGTTGGCAAATAATATCGCGCAAAGACATCGTAACCGCTCCAAATTCTGCACGAATCACTTTGAACTTTCCTTCAATTTCTTTCGCTTTTCCAGCCACTTTTTCATAACCGAGATATTGGCTTGATTCCGGCAGCTCTGCTATTGTTGATACAACACTCATTAAATGCGATTTACCTGAGCCGTAATTTCCAACGATTAGCATGCCGCGGTTATCAACCATTCTTTCAAATTGGAGATTTTCAAAAATATCATCAATCAACTTATCTGCCATATGATTAGAAATAACATAAGATTGCAATAGCGAAATCGCTTTGTCCTTGTCATCGGCTTCTCTTAATTGGATGACCGATTCGATAGGCTCGAAAGAAATCAAATCATTGTAACGAAGCATTATCTATTCCCCGCTTTACTTTATATATACTTTTCCCTCAAAATCGCCACAAACAAAATACTCAGGATGCTCATGCTCTGCATAAATTAATTGGCTGCCTACGTATCTTCCTGGCCATTCAACAATCAATTTGTACGTTTTACTAAGGTTTTCCAATAGGCGAATAGGGTGTATTTGTAGTGCTTGATCAAATAAAATATCAATATGTTGTAATAAATAAATTCTTTCTATATCCTTAAAAACTTGCTTTAATAGTTCTTCAACATACATTGGATATCTTTGTTTTGGGATACTTAATAAGCCTTCACTTACCACACGGTTCACATTAATTCTTTCATATCTATCCAATAAAGGAATTTCTGTTTTGATCTTCTCATTTACATCAACTAAAAAAATCAACTTATGATACCAAGCATCGAACTGGTTAATATCTTTTTTCAAGCTATGTATGTTCATAAAAAACGTCCTTCTTTCAAATGCTAAAATATTTTTAATAGCCCTACTTATATAGGTATTTTTCCCTATTGCAAACTCCCCTGTTTTTACAATAGATGGACGCTTACTTAAATATATAGTATTATATTTATCTTATTTAAAATCAAAACCACCCGTGTGAACGGGTGGTTTGCTCTACGGCTGAAAGCCTTTGTTACTGGCCAG
>NZ_QCZG01000044.1 GCF_003097615.1 Pueribacillus theae | reverse complement strand
CGCCTAGCGTATGGTTTTCTTTTCACAAAAAGGCCGTTCGATGCTGTAACATCGAAACGGTCGCGCAATAGCTAAGGTTCCCTTAAGGGGATTGGCACACTTGACAGTCTAAAACCGCCAGAGCTGGCCAAACTCAAGGGCGGTTTTAGTTTTTTCTATCAAATGACAGGATTGCCACTACCAGACACGCAAACGCGATCATAACGGTGAGTGATTCAAACACTGTCATACGGCATCACCTCCCTCCTGTTACCATGGAGGAGTGTGCCTATTCTATTGCTCTTATTATACCATTTATTACACTTTGTTCCTTTAATTTCCCAACTGAATCATTCATGAAATTTGCGTTCTTCCCCCCAAGGAAAGAATTCCGGAAGATCTTTGCTTACTCTCATTTTGAAATCCGGCCTCCGTTTTTCTAGAAAAGATTCGACGCCTTCCTTTGAATCTGGCATTCTGCCAGCCCAGCGAATCAATTTTGACTCTATTTTATGTGATTCCATCGGATGGTCTGCTCCAAGCATCGTCCACATCAATTGCCTTGAAAGCGCAACAGATGTTGCCGATGTATTTTCCGCAATTTCAATGGCTGTGGCACGGGCCGTTTTCATTAAATCTTCTGGTGCAACCACTTCACTAATAAGGCCGCCATGTAACGCTTCTTCCGCTGAGAACACTTTGCCGGAGTAAACCCACTTCAATGCTTGGCTAATGCCAACAATTCGAGGTAAAAACCATCCACTGCATGCTTCAGGGACGATCCCACGACGCGCAAAAACAAAACCTATTTTCGCATTGTTCGCTGCGATGCGAATATCCATTGGTAAAGTCATTGTAATCCCTACACCAACAGCTGGGCCGTTAATTGCAGCAATGATTGGCTTTTTGAGTTCGTAAATTCGGAGAGACACCATCCCGCCTCCATCACGGTGCTCGTCTATCGATGTATCCCTTGCGAACGCTTCTCCCCCTTTTTCTAAATCCGCGCCTGCACAAAATCCACGCCCTTCTCCTGTCATAATGATTGCCCGAACGCCATCATCCGCATCTGCACGATCAAAAACACTAATGAGTTCATTCATCATTTGAGAATTAAAGGCATTTAACCGTTCAGGGCGATTCAAGGTAACAGTCATGATCCGTTCAGATACGTCAACTTTCAGTGTTTCATACAAGATTTTTGTGCCTCCTTTTTTGAAAAAGGATAAATTTACTCTTTCGCAAATTTATACAATCTGGCTTCTGGCCTCTGTTCATTACCAACCTAATTCTACTGCCGCTAATTCACGATGATATTCAGGTGAACCGAGATGATTCTCTAATGCTCTTGCACGCTTAAGGAAGAGATGGCAATCAAATTCCCATGTAAATCCCATGCCTCCGTGATTTTGGATGTTATCGCTCGCCATTCGAATATAAGCTTCTGAGGCAAATGATTTCGCGAGCGAAACAGCCTCTATCATATCTTCCGATTGATTCTCGACTGCCCAAGCCGCGTAATAGGTTAATGAGCGGGAACTTTCTTGATCCATTTTCATATTCACGATGCGATGTTTAACCGCTTGGAATCTTCCGATCGGTTGCCCAAACTGTATACGCGTTTTTCCGTATTCCGTTGACATTTCTACCACTTTTTCCATTCCGCCGACCATTGTTGAACATAACGCTGCATTCAAATGAACAAGGCCTTCCTGCAAGATTCCCCAGCCAATATTTTCAGATCCTATTAATTGTTTTTTAGAAATACGAACTCCCTCAAAGGAGGCATTTGATAGTTTTCTCGTTTCATCCATATTTAGCAAAGAATTGAACGTTAAGTTTGTATTTTCACGATCGACAAGAAACAGTGAAATCCCATACTCGCCCTGATTGCCCCCCGTTCTTACAGGTACGATGAAAGTGTCTGCATTCTCAGCATAAGGGACTAGGGTTTTCTTTCCCTTTAACACATAATCTTCTCCATCTTTTCTTGCTTGCAATTGAATGGCAGAAGGCACGAGTTCTGCGCTGTCCTCTAATAAGGCGAGGGTGATTTTCCTCTTCCCTTCCGCTATCTCGGATAAATATGTTTGCTTTTGTTCTTCTGTTCCATAGGCTTCTAATAAAGGGACGGCAAAAGCAACCGTTTCCGCATAAGGACCCGGAATAAGGGCGCGTCCCATTTCTTCTAAAATAGGGACAAGCGTAAGTGGCCCCATTCCCAATCCACCGTAGTTTTCTGATACCGTAATCCCCATGTAGCCGAGATTTCCTAACCCTGCCCATAATTCATCTAATACTTGCTCTTCACCTTCTGTATAACGTCTGGCAAGACTTAAACCGCCCTTTGAGTCAATAAATTGACGAGCGGATGCTTGGAACGATTTTTGTTCTTCATTTAATGAAAAGTCCATCTCAATGCCTCCCTTTGTTAATATTTAATATCCTTTGGCAATCCAAGGATGCGTTCGCCAACGATGTTTCGCTGAATTTCAGAGGTACCGCCTTCGATCGTGTACGCATAGGAGCGCAAATAATCATGCTGCCAGCTTGCATCGATCAGAGCATCTTCTTTCCAAAGCAGACCATAAGCTCCTTGCAAAGAAACGGCATAAGCGAGCATTTCTTGTCCCAATTCACCTGAGCCAAGCTTATCCATCGAGCCTTCAGGCCCTGGTTTCCCATTTTGAATCGTGTCTGTCAAATGACGGTAATAGTTTAGAAGCGAAGCTCTTGTCCTTGCGCGAAAACTTGCTAGCTTTTGTCGTACAATCGGATCTTTAATGAAAGGAATCCCGTTCTTTTTCATTGTTTTTGCCAAGTCAACTAGTTCACTAAATAATTTTTGTAAACGAAACGTTTGTCTCGCGATGCCGACCCTTTCATGGCTAAGTAAAGTGAGTGATACTCGCCACCCATCATTTACCTCGCCTACAATATCTGCATCATATGCAATGGCGTCATTGAAAAACATTTCATTAAAATCACGTTTGTCATTGATCGAGCGAATTGTTCTCGTTTCAACGCCCTCTTGATGCATATCCACGAGAAAGGCAGTAATTCCTTCGTGTTTTTTGCCTGTGTTTTCTGTACGCGCAAGCAAAAAGCATCGATCGGCGAGATGTGCGTAACTTGTCCAAATTTTTTGACCATTAATAATCCATTTGTCCCCTTGTTTGACAGCTCTTGTCTGAAGGGCCGCCAAGTCAGAGCCTGAATTCGGTTCAGAATATCCTTGGCACCATATTTCTTCGCCGTTTAAAATTTTATTTATGTATTTATTTTTTTGTTCATCTGTTCCAATTTGCAGAAGCGTTGGTCCAACCATGGCAAGGCCAATAATATTTAACACAGGAGGAGCATTCACCCTAGCCATTTCTTGCTCGTAAATCACTTCTTCAATTAAAGAAGCGCCTCTTCCTCCGTACTCTTTCGGCCAAGACAACCCAGCCCATCCACCTTCTGATAATTTACGCTGCCACTCTCTTAAAAATTGGGCTTTTTCGTTATCATCTTCAGGAATCATTCTTTTTCCTTCAAGCCAGCCAGCGGGCAAATTTTCTTCCAGCCATGTACGTAATTCATCACGAAACTTTTCTTCTTCAGCTGTAAATGAAAAATCCATTTCGTTTATCCTCCCTTTTCTAAAAGATCAGAACTTAAAAATACTTCTACATCAATAACCAATTTTCCTACTGAACGAATGATTTCTTTTCTTATAATGTGTATATCTCAACATATTTTATAGATGCAAGAATTATTCCGATATTAAACCCTTGATTCCACTACATTATCGATTTCCAATGTGTCTGTTCTTAATTTACAGATTAAAAAATTGTACACTTTTTTAAACACTTTATGTTAAAAAGAATAAATTATAGATTTACTCCTCAGAGCCGATAGCAAGTATTTAGGCTGGTTTCAGTAAGAGATTATCGGGTATAATAAAGTTAGAGAATCATACTATAAAAAAGACCGTTTCGATGCGACTAACATCGAAACGGCTCTACAACAGCTAGGTTCCCATTACGGGGAGACTAAAACCGCCAGAGCTGTCCAAACTCAAGGGCGGTTTTTAGTCATTTCTACTAAATGACAGGATTGCCACTACTAAGCACGGTTAGTGATTCAAACTCTGTCATACAGCATCACCTCCCTCCTTCAAAAATCGGGAAGTGTGCCGACCACCCTTGAAAAACCTACGCTATTGCCTCTCTATTATACTATTGTTTTTCACTATATCTTATCTAAATCTTTTTTAATGCTTCATGAATGTCATCTTCACCTTGAATGAGATCAAATGAACGATTAAATGTATTTTCCTCATCCAAACTGGCAAAAACCGTTTTTGCTACATCTTCTCTCGTTATCGTTGCTCTTTCCAAATTTTCAGCCGCTGCTATTTTTCCTGTTCCTCGTTCATTTGTGAGTCCGCCGGGACGCACAATCGTATACGTTAAACCACTGCCTTCAAGCGCTTTATCTGCATAATGTTTTGCAACATAGTAGTGGCGAATTTTTTCGTTCCAATTTTCACGACGATGGGCTTGAAGTGCGCTTACCATAATATATCTGTTTACGCCTGCTTTTTGAGCCGCTTCAATCGTCTTCACTGCCCCGTCCAGATCGACGAGCAGTGTTTTGTCTGCGCCTGTTTTTCCTCCAGATCCTGCTGTAAAGACGATAGCATCGCAACCTCTGGCAGCGTCTGCAATATCATCAACAGGTCCCTCTAAGTCCGCCACTACAGCTTCGACTCCCTTTTCTTGGAGAGAGATAGCTTGTTCCTTTTTCCTCACCATGGCTCGAACTGTATGTACATTACTTTCTTGCAGCAGATCGACAAGCTGCTGTCCAATTTGTCCATTTGCTCCGATAACCAAAACCTTCATTGTGCATTCCCCTTTCATCACATCTATATTTAAATTCTAATTAAGATTTTGGAATTTATCATTAAATGTGCTTTATCTTTATAAAAATGAATACCTTCTTTCGTTGCAACAGCTGATCCAGAACAATTTTTTTAGGCTTATTTCATACTATTTTTGGGAATAACACTACTAACATCTTAAGGTGAAAGGGCTGATTTCTATGCATAGAGCTTTTACAGAAGTTGAACAACGTCCGTTTCCTCTTCCTTCTTTTCCATGGGTGATGACCCAAGAATGGGAGCATCTTCTAATGATTCACTGGCCCGTTACAGCTTCACTTCTCAAAAAACAAATTCCAGAACAACTTGAACTTGATACTTTTGAAAAGACAGCATGGATTAGTTACGTCCTTTTCCAAGTGAATGATGCTAAAATACGTAGCTTGCCAAAAATACCTTATCTTCATTCGTTTATTGAATTAAATGTACGTACATATGTTACATATAAAGGAAAGCCAGGCGTCTATTTCTTCAGCCTTGATGCAAATAAACGTCCTATAGTATTTGCAGCGAAAATCGGAGCATTGTTGCCTTACCGATTTGCAGATATAGCATTCCATCAAGAAAATTCTGGCTTCTGTTTTAAAACGAAAAGAAAACACTCAGATAGGTTGAAAGATAATTTCGAAAGTTATTATCGCTCAACTTCCGATCCCTTCTTTCCTTCTCCTCATAGCCTCGACTATTGGTTGCTTGAACGTTACTGTTTTTGGACGACAAAAGGGAAATGGGTTTTTAGGGGGGATATTCACCACGACAAATGGAAAGTAACAACAGCGAAAGCAAAAATTGTTGAAAATACGATGGCTTCTTTTTTGCCCCGCTCAAGTTTTCAAACAAAGCCGTTGCTCCATTATACTAGCAATAAAAAAGTGTTTGCTTGGCCAATTAAACACGTTAAATAAAAGAGCGCACGACTTGTACGCTCTAAACCTAGGTTAACCTTTTACTAAATATTGGGCTAATCTATTTCTTCAATCAATAGCGATAGTTCTGTCCATCTTTCAATTTCTTTTTCCAATTGTTGCTCCACTTCTTGCTGTTTCGTGTACAATTCTTGAACATGGTCTAGATCGCTCCCAGCTGCTGCGATTTCTGCTTGGATTTCTTCGTTTCTCTCCTCCAAAGCAACAATTCTTTCTTCGATTCCATCCCATTCTTTCTGTTGTTGAGAGGACAGCTTCTTTTTACGTTCCTTTTTTTGTGGCTGTTTCACTGCTTTTTCAGTAACGTCTTTTTGACTTTCTTCAGCCTTTTTTTCTTGTTTTAATGCAAGATACTCAGAATAATTACCATCAAACCTTTGAATGGCGCCATCTCCTACGAAGGCTAACAATCGATCAACGACTTTATCCAGAAAATAACGATCGTGGGAAACCGTGATCACGACGCCCGGAAAATCGTTTAAATAGTCTTCTAGAATGGTGAGTGTCTCGGTATCAAGGTCATTTGTCGGTTCGTCCAAAAATAAAACATTCGGCTCCCCCATCAAAACTCTTAGCAAATAAAGCCTTCGCCGTTCTCCGCCAGACAATCCGCGAATATATGTCCACTGTGCTTGTCTCGAAAATAAAAATCGTTCCAGCATTTGCTCGGCTGTTATAAAGCGCCCATCAGCTGTCTTAATCACTTCAGCCGCTTCTCTGATGTACTCAATCACTTTCATATTTTTATCCATTTCAGGATAATTCTGCGTATAATAGCCGATTTTCACGGTTGCTCCAACATCAACAAAGCCTTTATCAGGCTCTATCTTTCCTGCGAGTATATTTAAGAGTGTTGACTTCCCTATCCCATTCGGTCCAATAATTCCAAGTCGTTCATCCGGCGCGACAAGATAGCTGAAATCTTCGATAAGCGTATGGTTACCGAGCATCTTCGAAATACCCTTCGCTTCCATCACTTTTTTCCCGAGCCGGCTAGCGCCAACCGCCATTTCAATTCGTTCGCTTGAGGCCATTCCAGCTTCATCCTGCAAGCGATGAACACGCCCCATTCTTGCCTTTTGTTTTGTTGTTCTGGCTTTTGCTCCTCTTTTTAGCCATTCCAATTCTCTTCGAAGTATATTCTGCCGTTTTCTTTCATTTGTTTCCGCAATCTCTTCTCTTTCCGCTTTCTTTTCTAAAAACCGTTCATAGTTGCCGTCATACACATATAGTTTTCCGTGATCCAACTCAAAGATTCGGTTCGTTACTCTGTTCAGGAAATATCGATCATGGGTAATGACAAGCAATGCCCCTTTATACCGTGCTAAATGTGTCTCAAGCCACTCGACTGTTTCGTTATCTAAATGGTTTGTTGGTTCATCTAAAAGCAAAAGATCAGCAGGTTGAATCAATGCTTTTGCGATCGCAATCCTTTTTTTCTGACCACCTGATAATCCTTTGACATGTTCATCAAAATTAGTAATACCGAGCTTTGTTAAAATCGTTTTGACAGCCGTGCTCGCTTCCCATGCTCCGATCTGTTCCACTTTTTGTTGCATAGCGAAAACGGCATCTTGTTTTTGCTTATCTTTTGGATCAGCATCAAGATCTCTTAACGCTTGCTCGTAATCGCGAAGTACAGTCATAAGCTCCGAATCACCATAGTAGATTTGCTCAAAAACTGTTAGCTCTTCATCCAACTCAGGATCTTGGGGCAAATATTCAATTTGAAAATCATTTGCATGCACAAGCTTCCCATCATCGGCTGAATCCACTCCTGCAAGCACTTTAAGCAATGTAGACTTTCCTGTGCCATTCACACCGATTAATCCAACCCTTTCTTTCTCTGCAATTGAAAAAGAAAGGTGATCAAACAACACCTTTTCTCCGTATGTTTTATACAAGTTTTCTACAGAAAGCATACTCATTTCACTTCAATCCCTAAGTATCTTATTGGCAATCACATTTGAAAAAAGCATCCAACCATCAATCATTTACCTCTATCAATTGTTTAGGAGTATAATATTCACAATTTAATCGTTTGAAATGTTTACTATCGAATGTCATGATTGCAGTAATTGAAGAGCAACGAGCAGTTTCAGCTAAATAAGCGTCTTCAAAATCAACATTCTTCTGCCCATAAACGATTAAAGCATCTTCCGTTTCCTTTTTTTCTTCCATCTCAATGCCTTCGGAAGCTAAAAAAAACTTCAATGCTTTGGATATATCCTTTTTATTGAATTCGTAGATTGCTTCCAATACATAACAACATTCCGCGATAACCATCGGATTGATATGCAAAATAAATGTACCCTCATCAACATGTCTCATAATCTCTTGAACTTCTTCAGCTTGCTTTTGTGGTTCTCCTGTAATATGCCGGATAATCACATTCGTATCTGCCCAAAAATGATCTGGCATTTATAAACGACCCTCTTTATGTTTTTTTTTAGCAAAAACTTTTTTGGAATCACGGATCGCTTGATCAACATCATTAACACTTTTCTCTGGTTTCAAAATCCCATAAGAATCCATGACACTCACCTTCTTTTTAGGCTTAACAATGACGTCACCATTCTCATTTACATGCCATTCCAATGAGTCTCCCCCCTTTACGTTCAAATAATCCCGAATACTCTTTGGAACAACGGTTTGACCTCTATCTGATAAAGTTCTTATCCACTTGTTACTTGAAACTTTACTGTTTTTAGTTAACGGCATAATTGAACCCTCCCTTTCTTTTTACGTAAAAAATATATTTTCTTACTTATTATTTTATCATACAAAGAACCTGATTCATACTTCCCCATTAACTATGATCAAATCATTGCCTCTCAATAAATTCTCAAACGAGTGGTTTTCCATAGATTTTCTATTTCTATGGGAAGATAGAGGAACATCATTATTTTGTTAACATTATAGAGATGATTTCATCTAACTCTAACGATTTTGCGGTTGACCAAGTTACGCCACGGTTTTTCAGAAATTCTTCCGTTTGGCTTGGGCATTTTGTTACGAGCATATTTTCTTTACGTTCAATTTCCCCAGGAACAGTGACAGGCGGGAGACTTCCCTTTACCCAATATTGTTTATATTGCGCGATTAATTCTTCTTTCTCAAATGAACCAAGCATACGTCCTTTATCCATAATAACGAGATAATCGGCGAGTTTTCGAATATCTTCCACTTGATGTGTTGCTAGGAGGATTGTACGAGCTCCTTCCTCCATCCATTCAACGAGAAGATCAATGAGTAATTTCTTTGATGGAATGTCCATATGTGAAGTTGGTTCGTCAAGAATAAGAAGATTTGGATTTCTCGGTAATGTGAGTGCAAACTTTAGTTTTTGCTGTGAACCTTGAGATAACTTTCCAAACTTTTTTGTTAAAGATAGATCAAACAACTTGTTGATTTTATTAAACAAACGTTCATCCCACTTCGGATACCATTCGGAAGTTAATTTTTTAAGTTCCATTCCTGTAAAAGGAACAAGTCCTGGAAATGATTGTGGCAAATAAGCTACCTTCTCTTTCCACTCTTCTGAATCTCCATCAACCTGTTCATTAAGAAGAGTAATTGTTCCTTCGTCCTGCTTTACCAAATTCATAAGCATTTTCAATACCGTGCTTTTACCTGCACCATTGCTGCCAACTAACGCAGTAATTAATCCGCTTTGTATATCCAAATCAATGGGGCCTAATTGAAAATCATCAATTTTTTTCTTTACTTGATTCATCTCCGCTGAACATTCCATTTGCCTACTCTCCTTTTTCTTTTTTTATATAACGAGACAGGACATCTTGAAACATCTTTTCAATTTGCCCCACGTTATAATCGTGCCTAAGCGCAATATCCAAGGCGTTTTCAAAAGCCTGCTCGACTGCTGACACTTTAACTTGTTTTTTTAGCGTATCATCAATGTCTGCCACAAATGTTCCTTTTCCTTGAACTGTGCGTATGAAGCCTTCGTATTCTAAGTTTTGATACGCTCGTCTTGTCGTAATTACACTGACTTCCAAATCTTTGGAAAGGGAACGAATGGACGGCAGTAACGTTCCTGCATGTAATTGGCCGCCTGCGATCAAAGCTTTCATTTGTTCTTCAATTTGATGATAAATTGGCACCCGAGAATCTTTCGATAAATGAATTGGCATTTTCATTAGGGGATTTCCTCTCTTTCTGTAAAGCCTTTAAATCGTGTTCAAAATGGGACGGAATCAGACGCAAGCGGATCGAGGCAGGAAAAAAACCGGCCCATCATAAGCAAGGTTTTTTAGACCGTAACGAAGAGATGCGCCGCGGATTTTCTGTACCTTTTTGAACAACCTCTTAAATAAGATAATCGATTCTTTTCATATTTTTAGCAGCATAATGTAGCCAGTATTTGACCCCAGCGATTGCCAATACGATCGATAAGCCACCTGACAAAACCGGCCAATTTCTTGCAGCCATCATTGTCCAAAAGACAATACCGTGTCCAGAAAAGTACCGAATCCCTATCACGACCAATATCCCACTGAAAACAAGCACAATGCCATAAACAACAAGTTTCACATTTGATATCACATCACCTGTATCACTCGCCGGATAAAGCGAACCGGAATAAATGCCAAAACAAATCCAAATCAATGAAAATGATAAATATTCCCCAACCGTTAAAAAGTCTCTCATCGGTTCTGAAAAAATGTATAAAAGGGCAAGTAAAAGAATATGAAACGGAATCGAAAAGAGGTAGTAATTAATAAATCTGCTTTTAATTAGAATGTCTTTCGGAACCGCCAATTGGTGAAGCATAATAAAATACGGTGATGCCCATAATTCTTCTCCGAGCTTCTGGTATTGGAATTCCTTCGGCTTCGACCAAACAGCTGCTGCTCCGAAAGCGATTAGGAAAAGAATATCGTAAGGAAACAAACTGTGCTGCAAGTGTGCTGTAAAAACAAAAAAGAACAAAAAGAAAATCAACAAGAAAAATAAACTAATAATCCCTTTTAATGACCTTTTCGTTTCAAAGGTTGCTAACCAATACGCTTTTTTCCAATTAAACAACGTGATTCCCCCTCCATACTGTTATGGTGTGTATGTTTATATATACAGTATGGCAACAAATAAAAAAAGTCAATGCTTTTTTTTACATTGACTTCGGTACTATATATTTTTTGTCTCGCTAGCGTTATTTTTTTGGTTGTTGCGAAGCTTTTTTAAATCATTAATTAAGGACTTGAATTCATTGACAGAATACCCATTTTCGGAACCGTAATAAGTCGACTGATACGTATGATTTAACTGATGTAAAAGTTCTTTTACCTCATAATTTTTACCTTCAACTACATCCTCAAGATAATCAATGACCTTTTCCACATACTCCATTGATGTTTCATGTTTTAACCGAATGATTCCATTTTTTCTTCCCCATTTTTCAAGTTGGTGATATTGCCAATAAATCGGGAAATGATAAAATCGCGGAAAACGCATTTTCCATCCCAATACCATTTTATGATAAAGGGCGATCATTTTTCTAACAACTGTTTTCCACCATGAACCTCTAACTACTTTCAAACTTTGTAATTTTACAGACTGGGGAGGCTGCTTATTTTTCAACCACTTCGTTACCATCCAGACTGCAATCACAATAACAGCAATTGCACCGACAAGGATAAACATCCATTCAATCGGTATTGTAAAAGGGATTTCTTCATTCCCGTCACCGGAAAAATTTGGTTGTTCTTCTGAAGGTGGCGGCAACTCCCCCGTAGAATTTAATTCCGGAAATAAATTGAATAGAAACACAGCGATGTTCATTAAGCTTGTCCCTACCCACTTCGCTCCTGAAAGTAAGGTGATCGCAACTGCATGCAATCCTGTTCGTATAGAAGGAATAAGCATTACTAAACAAAGAAGCGAAAGACTGGCAAGCAAGAAAGTAATCACGCCAACAAACCAGCCGGACTGGCCGACTTTCTGAATATCAGTCTCTTGTTGTCCGTCATTTATTTCATGACTTTGAAGAGTGAACACCATCCCAATTAAACTCATAAAAATGGCGAATAGAAATAACATATGAAAAGGGACTGTTCCTTGAAACCAATCACTTAATGAAAAAAGCAGCACATAAATCACATACAACACAATATTTCCTTCAAAGTGTCCCATCATTTGCGTTCGGGACGGCTCACGGTAAATAAAATTGGCACTTCGAATAAAAAGAACACTTACCGCGATGCTCAAAGCGATTCCTAAACCTAACGTAAGTTCAGGCATATTCGATAGCCAATTTAGAATGATCAAGCCCGTGAGAACGATGCCATTTCCAAAAACCATCACAAAATAAGGAACCCTTCCCGCAAGAAGCACGTTAAGAACAAATCCTGCTATACAGGCGATGATCCACCATTTTAAATCAAAAACCGGAGCAATCCCTCGTTCATTCCCCGTAAAAAAGATGATGGCGTAAACCATCCATAGCGCTTCACTATAGAGCAAGATTAAGTAAATCGAGAGACTTTTTAACTGTTTCACCGGCTTAACCCCTTCAACCTAACATCGATTTTGCCCTGAATGAATCAATTGGCTTCGCGATCTTTGCTAATTTTGCAGCATGCTCACTAGCCGACTGATAGTAGAAACGAATTTCCGGGATTTTATGCTTGTTCTCTTGATACGATCGCACATGCTTATTCGTCACTTCTTTTGAAAATAGAAAGAGAGGACATTTCGGAATCCCATTTCTCAAGATGTCAACCAAAATCTTGTCTCCCGCCACATTTGCCGTTATCAAGGCCACCTGATCCAAAAAACGTGTAAGGTCTTCTGAAGGAGGTACACTCCTTTGCTTACGTCCAAAATGATCGGACGCGTTGCTAGCAAAGCCCAATTGCACCCCTTGCTTATGATAAGTAACAGCTACAGACGTAATGATTTGCAAAAATTGTTCAAACTCTCTTTTTTTCATTTCAGCATACTCTTTTTGTTCCTTGGGATCTTCATACTTTGTTTCATCCACAGCGAAACCTTCTACATCTATAAACATCATTAATTCGCGGTTGACAATCGGTTGGTAAACATTCGTAATTAACGCGCCCGTTCGAGCCGTTGCTTTCCAATTGATTCTTCTCCATTCATCGCCAGACTGATAATCCCTTACGCCGCTTACTAATAAAGGATCTTCTAGAAAACCACCTTGTTTCCCCTTCGCACCCCAATTGAGAGACAGAGAAAAAGGCGCGACATGCACGGGAACGAGTTTAGGATACACATAAAGAATCCCATCTAAATCTTGAACTTGTTCGATCTCACTAAACCGAAAGCCATCCCCTGAACGCAGCTTCACCTTCCCTAATTGATAGACGCCGCGCTTTAATGCCGTTCCCTTAATTGCCCATTCAACACGCTGATACCACAACATCCATAAGAAACGAATCATATATCGATCTCGTTTCCCCTCTCCCCAAATCAAATGAGTAGATTCAGGAAATTCCCACTCAATCCAGATGAGCGGCAGCCACTTATTATTAACTATCGAAGCTTGAACTGTAAATTCTTCTTCAGCAAATACACGAGACCTTGACATATCAAGCGACGTTTCAATCCGTGTTAACGATTTCTTTTTCCATAACGTAATCATGAAAAATAACAAAATTAAAAAAACGCTTACAATAATCAGAGGCAACATACGGAACCAAATGGAAACAAGCAGCACTGCAACGAAAACCCATATCGCAAAACGCTCGAAGAAATAGCTCGTCTGCATTGGGTTCGTTTCTTTGGCATCCCTGTTAGAAATCGCTTCTTCATTCATACACGTACAACTCTCTCTTCGGGGACGTGAACGTCTTGCAAAATTTGATTTAAAATTTTCTCCGGAACAGCCTCTTGCATCCTTGCTTCTGTATTTAAAAATAATCGATGATTCCAAACGGGTATCACCATTTCTTTCACATCATCAGGTGAAACAAAATTCCGATGGTTTAAAAAAGCCCATGTTTTCACTGTCTTGTAAAGTGCTTTGCTCGCTCTTGGGCTTACTCCAACAGAGACAAGCGGATGACTACGAGTTGCGGAAGCGAGTGCAATAATATATTCACGTATTGACGGATGAACAACTACTTCTTTTATTTGTTGCTGTAAAACGTTAATTTTCTCAGGGTCAAAAATATGCTGGACTTGTTCATAGGGAAGAAAATCGCCGACCAGTTCAAGCATCTGTTCTTCCTCTTCTAATGACGGGTAGCCAAGTTTCAACCGCATTAAAAACCGATCGAGCTGTGCCTCAGGCAATGGGAATGTCCCTTCCATATCAATCGGGTTTTGCGTTGCTAGTACGATGAATGGTTTTGGAAGATGATGGGTTTCTCCTTCAATTGATACTTGCCCCTCTTCCATACACTCTAGCAAACTTGATTGTGTACGAGGTAACGCACGATTAATCTCATCAACTAATAAAACATTTGTAAAGATCGGGCCTTTCCTTAAGTAAAACTCATTCGTTTTCGGATTAAAAATAGATCCCCCTACGACATCCGAAGGCAGCAAATCAGGTGTGCATTGAATTCTCGAAAAACGACAATCCAAAACCTTTGCAAAAGCTTTCACCATTGTTGTTTTTCCTGTACCTGGAAGATCCTCCAATAAAACATGCCCTTCTGCCAGCAAAGCAGTAAATAATAACTTTAATTCTTTTTTTCGGCCGATGACTACTTTCGACACTTCATGAAATAGCTTATCCAATTCCGTATCATTTGTTTCCACATTGACATTACTTTTCCCCATTTTATACCCCCGGCTTTCGATCAATCATAACTAAGAAAGAAGCCAATGTTTGGTACATTGACTTTTATACTTTATGTACGGCTCACCATACTAAATAAAGAAGAGACAAGAAGCCCGAGCAACAGCATAATCAAACTAATGATCATAGTTGATCCTGTAGGTACTCCAGGAAATATTACGACAATTGACCCTAGAATTAATCCGATAATAATCGCGTATGTCATATTTGTAAAATGAGTAAGTAAATATTGAATTCCTCTACTGCTTACAATAAATCCGACAATCACACCTCCCCCGATCACTGCGATAATTGGCAGATTGAGTGTTGATAGTGCGTTTATGGCAGTTGAATAGACGCCAAGTAACAACAATAAAAAAGAACCGCTAATCCCGGGGAGAAGCATGGCCATGCTCGCCAGCCAACCCGAGAAAAACAAACCAATGACAGTAAGAACGCTTAATGTTGTTATCGGATCGGCAGATTCAGACGGTTTAATAAATGCCATTGAAGCAAGCAGCAATGCAAAAACAATCATGACAATGTAATGGCTGGAAGCAAAGCTATTTTTCACATCCGCTTCCTTCATTATAAATGGCAACACGCCAATAATTAATCCCATAAAAAAGAATTGCGTCGGCTCAAAATGGTGTGCAAGCAAATAATCGATGACTTTGCTTAATGAAAGTAAAGCAGCCCCGATGCCGATACCTAAAGGAAGCAAAAAGCCGATATGCTGCTTCCAACGGAGGCTGAAAAAGCCGCTAATCGCCTTAAGCAAGCGATCATAGATGCCAAGTACAAACGCAACCGTTCCCCCACTCACCCCGGGAATTAAATCAGAAATTCCCATCAAAAACCCTCGATAAATGTTTCTCCATTCCATAACCCATTCTCCCGTTTTTACAAATCCATTCTATTCAAAAACTCCCACTTTATAAGTGGGAGCTTAAGATCTATTATACCACAACACAATTAGGCTACATCGCTTGTTTAATTTTTCGAATATAACCGGATCGAATAAATAAGAAATAAATCACTTGAATTGTAAAGAAGCTTCCTAGAACAAGTACTGATTCCTTAACTAAGGAAAAATTAAACATGTGCTCAAGCGCTGTCAGTGCCACCGCTCCATGAATCAACGCAACAGCGATTGGTACAAAGAACAAGATGGCAAGTTGGATCGTCACGATTTTTGATAGTTCTTTGTTCGTTAAACCTAATTTGCCGATCGTTGAAAATTTTCTCCGCTCATCATCCAAATCTGTGTAAAGCCGGAAGTACAAAAAGCTGCCCGCCGCGACAAAGAACACAGCACCGATAAACAAGCCAATGAATAAAGTCGCACCGTATCCTTGGTTCGCCAGATTCCATGTGTAAGGCAAAGAGAAGAACGTATAGTATTCATTGTAATCAGGAATTTCTTTCGCAAGTTCTTTGCTTAAATCGATCGTTTTTTTCCAATCTTTTATATAAAACGAATAAAATGTACTCTTTGACTCAAAATGCGTTAACTGTTCAAACATGGAATCGTCGACAACAACAACATCAATCGGAAATATATTAGAAGTGATTGTTTTCTTTTTTTCCAAAACGATATTGTTTTCTTCTAAAGCAATCGTTCTTTCTCCTTTAGGCTTAGGTGTTTGATTTTCTCCGACAGGATTTGCATGAAACACATAAACCACTTCATTTCCACGAAGATTCAGCTTTTCAAATGGCTGCCCAGTCGATTGTCCTAGATGATTGTACTCCGTTTCACTTACAATGTGTGTGGAATACTCTTCGCCCTTCACAGGCTGGTTTTTTACATTCACCTTTGTCTCATGAAAAGGAATGTCATTGTTTTTAAGTTCTTTACGGATGAGTGAGAGATGTTCCGCTTCCTTCACATTTCCTTCCTCTGAAGCATATTCAAATGCAAAAGGACTGCTACTAGTTAAACTACTAAACAGCATCGTCCGAAAACCGACAAGAGAACCAATAGCCGTAAAAGCAACCGTTGATACGATGGCAACGAAGAAGAACGTGCGGGCATTGTCTTTCATCCTGTAAGCTAAATCGGAAAAAAGAACGAGATTTGTTTTTTTCCAGAAAATTGACTGCCGCTTTCTTAATGCTTTAATGATGTACACGCTTAGCTGTGTAAAAAGAAAATAAGTTCCAATAATAACGATTGTTGTCACTGGGATCATTGCAGCAGCGACCATCATTCCTTTTACGATCAACGCTGTCGCATAGCCCCCAATAAGCAAAATGGCTGCCAAAGCAGATAAAATAACAGATGCCTTCGGTTCTGTCTTTGGCGCGGCACTTCCTTTAATTAAATCAACGAGCTTGTTTCCTCTCAAAATGGCAACCGTCGCGAAAGAAATCAAAATAAAAAGCAGAAGAAACGCAACAAATGTTAATCCAATTGCTTTTATTGGAAAGTAAAAATGCAATGTCTTTTCCAGATCCAGAATATTTTCAGCTGCAAGCAGCAACATTTTTGCAAAAACCAGCCCGATTGTGATGCCAGAAATCGTTGCAAAAAATCCGATAAACACATTCTCAAGAAAAACCATTCGCCGAAGCTGCATGTTCGTCATCCCGTGCATGACCAATAATCCAAACTCTTTTTTTCTCGTTTTCAAAAAAGAACTCATCGAAAATAGCACAAAAATAAACGAGAACACATAAATAATCGCTTCTGCAAAATGCAATCCTTGCGAAACACTCGAATTGAGCTCCCCTTTGGACAATGAAGGATGGAACGCAAAGATGGCATAGACAAAAAACACCATTACTGCAAACGTGCTGCTTAAAAAATAAGCGGCATACGTTCGCTTGTTACGAATGACGTTGTTAAACGCGAATTGTCGAAAGGTCACCCGAATCCCCTCCTAACAGCGATAACACGTCAATCACTTTTTGAAAAAAGGCTTGCCGATTGTCCCCGCGGTGAATTTCATTGTACAGCTTACCGTCCTTAATAAAAATGACACGGTCACAGTAACTTGCAGCAATCGGATCATGAGTTACCATCATCATCGTCGCTTTATCCGTTTGATTAATGTTTTCCAATGTTTCCATTACAGTGCGTGATGACTTTGAGTCAAGGTTTCCAGTCGGTTCATCGGCAAGCACCATATCTGGGTTATGAATGATTGCCCGCGCAATGGCGGCCCGTTGTGCCTGCCCGCCCGAAATTTCATAGATTCTTTTCTTCAAAATACCGGTTATTCCAAGCTTCTCAGCAATTTCTGCCACTTTCTCAGCCATCACTTTCACTTTTTCACCATCAAGTGTAAGAGGCAAAACAATGTTTTCTTCCACTGTCAATGTGTGCAGTAAATTAAAATCTTGAAATACAAATCCGAGTTGCCTGCGGCGAAAAAGGGCCAAATCATCCTTTTTCAAATGATAAGGATTTTTCCCGTTAATCAAAACCTCGCCGGTTGTCGGTTGGTCGATCGTGGCAACCATATTAAGCAATGTCGTTTTCCCGCTTCCAGATGGTCCCATAATGCCGACAAATTCACCTTGATCAATCGATAAATCAATATTTTCAAGCGCCTTATACGGCACTTTTCCTTCATAGATTTTACTGAGCTGTTTTACGTTTAACACTTCCATTGGAATACCCCTTCCTATACAACTCTAATTATTTACATTTATTATAATAAGGGAAAGGGCTCCCTACTATCGGCTTACCTTTCAGTTTCCTTACAATGATGTAAGGTTTTAGATAATTGCAGAAAAAGTGAGACGCACCGTCGTTCCTTTTCCCACTTCCGACTCCATCGTAATTTGATGGCCGAGACGATCACATACTTCCTTTACAAGATATAAACCCATTCCTGTGGATTCGCGGTAAATCCGGCCGTTTTCTCCAGTGTAAAAAGGTTTAAACACACGCTTTACATCTGATTTCGGAATGCCCACTCCTTTATCACGCACCTCGAGACAGGCTTCCCCATTCGATATAAATGCAGTGATACTAACCTTTTCATTACTTCCTGATGAATATTTCACAGCATTCGATATGAGCTGGTTTAAGATGAAAATCAGCCATTTTTCATCTGACTCAACGGTTAAATCGGACTCAATGCTGACTTCGGGATACACGTGGTTTTTAATAAATAACCGTTTGTTTTCCCGAATGGCTTGGGAAACAATGTTTTCAAGTGAAACTGGTTCCACTTGAAAATCATGTTCAAACGTTTCAAGCCGTGCAGCATATAACACCATCTCAAGTCCTTTGCTAATTTTATCCGCCTCTTCTCGAATACTGACAAAGCGTTCGTCCTCCTCCTGTTGAACCGTCAATTCGATGACGGAAAGCGGTGTTTTCATCTGATGTACCCACTGATTCATAAACGTGGCGTGCGTATCGCGTTTTTCCTCATATTCATTCAGCCGGTGAATATAGTGGGTATATTGAGATTTCAATAACTCTCCAAGAGAGGCAGCAAGCGGGGCATTCCCATACATTTGATTTGATTCATCCAAATTCGAAAAACTTGCAGACAGCCTTTCATAAAAGGCTTGATGGCTCATAAAGCGATAAACTAAGTAACACAAAAAAATAAAAAGCCCGACAAACAGCGCATATAAAGCAACAGAAGGATGCTTATACCCATCAAGCCAAAAAATAAGAATGACGGCGATAAGTTGGATGACAACGATAGTAAATAACGGAATATGTTCTCGTAAAAAAAGTTTCATGAACGATTCCCTTCTCCCCACGTTGGGACGATCCGGTAACCTTCGCCCCGAATCGTTTCAATCGCATCTTCAATTCCTAGCTCTTGAAGCTTTTTTCTCACTCGGGTTACATTGACATTTAACGTATTTTCGTCTACGAACGATTGATCATCCCATAGTTTTTCCAATAAAGCCTCTCGGCTTACAACGCGAGGAAATCTTTTCAACAGCATTTCAAGTAAAATCGCTTCTTTTTTTGTAACCGATACAGCCGCATGTCTAAAATGCAGTTCCATTCGCTCTGCATAAAGGGAAAGTCCCTGCAACTCAATGATTCGTTCCTCCATTTTCGGAGCGTATTCGCCGTAAGCCCGGCGCAGCTGGCTGCGAATTTTCGCCGTTACAACATCATAATGAAACGGCTTTGTGATGTAGTCATCTGCTCCATTTTCAAGCGCCATCACCTGATCCATCTCCCCCGATCTCGCTGAAATGAATAAAATGGGACACGTCGAAACACGGCGAATTTGCCTGCACCAATAAAAACCGTCATAACTTGGCAAATTCACATCCAATAGAACAAGCTCAGGCTGTTCTTCCAGAAAAAATTCCACGATTTCATCGAATTTTACAACTGACACAACTTCATAGCCATATTTCTCAAGATGTGACCTTAATAGTCCCGCTAGTTTAGGATCATCTTCCACAATCATAATTTTCGGCATGCTACTCTTCCTTTTTTCACTATTTCTTACTACAATTGCATAACAACATTGCTTTTACAAGATCGCAAAACAAACGTTGCAAATTTCAGAAAAATGATTATAATAAATCCGAACATATGTTCCGAAAACTTTTCCCTTCTTTGTCGTGCTATAATAATTTCAAAGATTGAGCGGAAAATAATTTGGAGGTAGATTTTAATGGATGAAGAGCTTTTAAGAGAAATTCTTTCAAAAGTTGATGGACTTGGTTCGAAAATGGATAAAATTGAAGAAAGAATGGCATCGCTTGAAGACAGGATGACATCACTTGAGGACAGGGTGGCATCGCTTGAAGACAGGGTGGCATCGCTTGAAGACAGGATGACATCACTTGAAGACAGGGTGACTCATATCGAGGAAACAATGGCTACGAAGGAAGATGTCGCAGAAATCCCGTTCATTAAAGGGGCTGTAATAGAAATACACGATGAATTGGGCTGCGTTAAAAAAACCGGTCAAGAAACACGAGAAGATGTACAATTATTAAAGGCTGCCCAGGAACGGCTTGAAAAAGTGCAATCTGACCAACAAAAAATCATCGAACTCCTCTCCATTAAAACAACCGTGCATGAAGCAAAGCTTAAATGGGCGGAGTTAAAATGGGCTGAATAAGACTTAAAGCCTCCGGACTTTTTGAACATTCTCTAAAAGAGGCTTACCCAAAGTCATGTTGGATAAGCCTTCATTTCACTCTTCTTCCCCTACGTAATCAATAAACACATCAGACTTTTCTTCAATCTGCAAATCCTTCGGTACACGCAAATAAATCACCTGGTAGCCTATAAAACCATTCGAATTCAACTCAAACCAATCTTCCCCGGTAAATTGCGAAATCGGGAATTCCTTTTTAAACATCGCAAAGTCAAATGTTGCTTCTTCTGGCTTCATGAATGTTAATGTGTCACCTTTCCAATTCATTTGAATTGGCTTTATTTCTTTCATGATGTCAATTTCCTTAATGAGCGGCTTCGTTTTATAGTAAATGACGTCGATTTTTTGATCATTTTCAGGTTTTCTTTCTACGACTACTGAAGGATCAAAGTAATCATCATCTTCTGTTTCAATCATAAGCTTATTACTTTGAAAATCAACTTCATCTTGTTTTACAATGTATGCTGATTCGATCTTATCTATATTTCCTTCATTTATCGCCTCGAAAAATTTATTAACTTCCTTTTCCTCTTCAGCCTCACTAACAGGGTTAATGACTGTGATATTCTTACTTATGACAAACTCATACAATGCAAAAGACAATAACAACAAAAGTGCGTAACCGATAAATAAAGGCTTCCCAAACCTTACTTGCACTTTGCTCCGAATCGTAAAAAACGCAATAAGCACAATAATGATAACTATAAGAAAAAAATTAAGGCCCATTATTTTCGAACCTCCAATCGGTTTGAAACAACAATCGAAAAAGCAAAACACAGCAATGTTAATAGGAGCATCTTAATGAAAAATATAAGAAATGACGTTTCTGTAAAAATAAAATGATAGACCGCTCTGCCGTATTTCCCATTTGCGCTGTTCATTCCCAATATATAAAAGCCGATGAAAACAGTTGGAAGAATAAATGCAAATGCTCTGTTTAATTGAACGACACTTCCGATCGCATAGCCAATTCCACTGAAAAAAAGTATATATAAAGAAGCCGCTCCAATTCCGATTAACAGCTCTGTCGGTGCTTCAAAGAAAAAGCTCGGTTTTACAAAACGGACATCAGATGCATAGTACATAATAACTTGCAGGACATAACGGGAAAGCATCGCTGTAATTCCCCCCACCAAACTTGCGGTTAGCAGAAATAAAATATTTGAAAGATTGCTGCTCACCCGATTTGCCACGAACATAAAATCGTCATTACGATAAGCCTTCGTTGTAATAAGAATAGATGTGATAAAAGCCCAAAGGATGGTAAAAATAACAACGATATCCGCTGAGTAATAGGATATATATACTTGAATGCTGTTTGAGCCGCCGCCTGTCATGCTGACTCCCCCAAATGAAAAAAGAATCGCCAGAAGCTGCACTACAATGAGCGTCGTAAAGACACTATAATAAGCTTTTAACTTAAATAAGTATTGTTTACGTACGTTAGTTAAAAGACTCGGCTTTACGAAAGACATCGTCTATCCCCCCTTTATTTTTATTGGTCAAATACACGCAAAGATCGCTCGGATCCACAGATGAAATGTCCAAACCCGCCAGCCTGGCGCGGCGAAGTTCCGAATCCGTAAAGTTATTTCTCACCACAACATATTGGCGGTTTGTTCCAATATCTTTTAAATGGATAATCTCTTTATCCTTCGCCCATTCATCAATCAGCATGGCATCCCCTTGAATGCCAATCGCCCATTCCTTTAATTCGGTAATTGACAAATGAAGATTCACCTTCCCATCTTTAAGCAACAACAAATCTTCAAGCAAATGTTCAATTTCATTTAAGTGATGGCTTGAAATGATGATGCTTCGCGGATAATCAATGTAATCTTTCAATAATGCCCGGTAAAAGTCGCTTCGAACCGCGGCATCCATCCCTGTTGTCGGTTCATCAAATATTGTAAGCGCGCATCGCGATGAAAGCCCCACAATCATATTGAATGTACTTTTCATCCCTTTTGACAGATTGTTATGGTACTGATTGGAGCGAAACGAAAAGTAATCAAAAAGGCGTTCTGCAAGCTGCGCATCCCATTTTTCATAAAACTGGCTTGCCGCATCTAAAATTTCCGACAAACGCAGCGTCGAAGGAAAAGTCATCTCATCGTTTATGTAAATGCTATTTGCCGAAACATAAAGACTATTGAAAGGCCGCTCCCCAAATACGCTTATTTCCCCAGACGTTTCCTGAAAAAAACCGGCGATTATTTTTAATAGCGTCGTTTTGCCAGCTCCGTTTCTTCCGATAAGCCCTGTTATTTTATTTTCTTCGATATGAAATGAAAGCCCATCTAATGCTTTAGTGTTTCCATATTTCTTTACCAAATCTTTGCACTTGATAACGTTCATCCCTCTTCCACCTCATCCTTCGCTTCAATAATCATTTGAAACAATTCTTCTTTACTGACACCCAGCCGTTCTGCTTCAAGCACAATTTCAAGAACCATTCGCTTTAACGTTTCATTTTTTCTTTTAGTTAAAATCATTTGTTTCGCCCTATCTGCCACAAACATGCCTAGCCCCCGTTTTTTATAGAGGATGTTTTCATCCGCCAATACATTTAATCCCTTTGCAGCAGTTGCTGGATTAATATTAAACAATTCAGCGAGCTGATATTGTGAAAATACCTTTTGTCCGCTTTTGAAATTTTCGCTCAAAATCTCATTTTCCAGCCACTCTGCAATCTGAATATAAATTGGCTTCGTATCATCTGTATTAAGAATCATCCAATACCCCCTCTCAGAACCAGTGCATTAGTGTTGTAATGTAGTATATAATAAATGATAAAAAAACGCAATAAAAAAAGCGCCCCAAAATTTTGAGAGCTATAAATGCAGGACTAACTTTTTTAATTAAAAAGTTTCTAATTTAGACAGGTCGCTATCGTTTGCAAAAAAACAACTCCCAGAAATAGCTGCCGTTAAATTATTCCAACAATTTAACCGTACAGGTTAACGAATAGGAAAACTTCAACAACGATAGCAATGAATTTCTTAATGGCCTTCTCGATTTGCTTAAAAAGTATTGGCTACAGCCAAATTAACTGGCAAAATGTAAGTAAGGGGGAATCAAGATGAGTCAAAATGATACAGCTCTGAGGAGTAAATTTTGAAACTTTGCTGTTTTATAGGGAATTTATAATTATCCACATATG